>NZ_QRVX01000020.1:0-44962 GCF_003458885.1 Coprococcus sp. AF21-14LB
AATAAAAATATACAAAAAAATAATTAAAAACAGAATAAAATAATAGAAAGGTGCTAAAACAGATGCTATAATTACATTATCAAAAAAGTTCGAAAGTAAAAAGTAGTAAAACTGTTTGGTAAAAAGGTGGTAAAATGACGACGTTAAAGGATGTGGCAGCAAAGGCAGGCGTATCACAGGCCGCAGTTTCAAGGGTACTAAAGAATGACAGAACATTTTCTGTATCGGAAGGAACGCGACAGAGGATTTTGAGAGCAGCGGAAGAGCTGGAATACCGGGGGCGTTCAGAACGGTTGGAACATACATTCGTAGACCTGCCGAAGGGAAAGATAGGAATCTTTCTTTTATATCAGGAATTGTTGGAAATTGAAGACAGTTATTATCAGATTGTTCGTCTGAGTTTAAAACGGGAACTGGAAAAGAATGGTATGAAAGTCGAAGAGATCTTTCTGGATACGATGGAAAAAGGAATCGAAAAGTTTTCAGAATTTCAGGGAATTGTCTTAGTCGGTCATCCGGGACTGTGGTTTCATGCAAGCGAGCTGAGGACATTGCTCAGAGAAGCAAATATTCCTGTTGTCTGTGCGGATTTTGAACTGGAAGACGGAGAACTGGATGCAGATTACATTGTCAATGATTTTGAGAGCGTTGTACAAAAAGCAGTAGAATGTTTTGAAAGAAATCGATATGAGGAAATTGGTTATATCGGAACGTATGGAATTGAGATTTATGGGGCGCTAAAGGCGGACAGGCGTTATTTATATTTTAAAAAGATGTTAGAGCAAAAAAAATTATTTAGGGAAGAGTTTGTCTGGCTGACAAACAATAGCTATATTACGAATGGATATGAACTCGGAAAGAAAATTTTAAGAGAGCATCGCAAACTTCCGAGAGCAGTATTTGCAGAAAATGACAGTCTTGCCATTGGATTTCTGCGTGCGCTGAAAGAAAACGCAGTCAGTGTTCCGGATGAAATTGCAATCATTGGATGCAATGATGTGCAATCAGCAGCATTTATGACTCCGCCGCTGACAAGTGTGCGTCTGGCTAATGATTTGATCGGAACGATGTCAGCGAGGCTTCTTCTGGAGCGGATGATGACCGGAAGAACAGAGAGTGTGAAGGTTGTTGTTCCGAATAAACTGATTATTCGGGGAAGCTGCAGTGATAGTCAGCCGTTATAACTATAAAAGATAAAAGCGAACTGCCGGTGACGGGCAGAAAAATATTACAAAAATATAGGAAATGATTTTAGGAGGGCCGATATGGAATTTAATTATCAACATCAGGACTGGAGTAATCTGAAGGTGCTTGGAAGAAACCGGATGCCGGTTCGTCCATTCTACACAGGATGGCAGTCAAAAGAAGATGCAAGAACAAAGAAAAAAGAAGAGAGCGGAAAGTATACTTGTCTGAATGGAACATGGAAATTTGCTTATTTTACATCACCATTCCTTGTTCCGGAAGGCTGCACAGCAGAAGTGTTTGATGACAGCGAATGGGATCAGATGCCGGTTCCGGGACATTGGCAGTTAAATGGATATGATCATCCACACTATAATGATGCTTACGCATTATTCCCGATTACAGATGATCCGACAATTCAGGCAGACAATCCGACAGGGGTGTACCGCAGAACACTGCAGATTGAAAAACAGGATACATTGGAATATATTTTACGGTTTGACGGTGTGGAAAGCGCTTATCATGTTTGGGTAAACGGACAGCAGGTCGGATATAGCCAGGGACCGAGAAATACAGCAGAATTTGACATTACACCATATGTAAAGCATGGAGAAAATGTGCTTGCTGTTGAAGTTTATAAATATTCTGACGGAAGTTACCTAGAGAATCAGGATATGTGGTGGTTTGCAGGAATCATCAGAGATGTAGCGCTGATTACCCGTCCGCTTGTTCATTTATCCGATTATAAGATTGACGCATTGCTGGAAGAGGATCTTTCCACAGGAAGTTTTCATGGAGAGCTTGTCGTTGAAAATCATACATTAGAGACAGTAGAACTCACGGTAGAGACAGAATTATATGACGGAGAGAAGAAAGTTTTTGCAGAAGAACATCCGGTAATTCTTTCCGGTGTAAACGCAGATGATGAGAATCAATGCCGGGAAGGCAAAATGACGGTTGTAATCGATCAGAAGATTCCGGAAGTACAGCCGTGGTCAGCGGAAGTTCCGTATTTGTATGATGTTGTTATGACGGTAAAACAGAATGGAGAAGTTATTGAGGCATATTCCTGCCGGACAGGCTTTCGGACAATCTGCTTAAAAGACGGACTGTTCTATGTCAATGGCGTTCCGATTAAATTAAGAGGAGTAAACCGCCATGACTGGAATGAACATACAGGACGCTGTATCCGGGAAGAAGATATGCTGGCAGACTTATATCTGATGAAACAGAACAACATCAATGCGGTTCGTACATCACATTATCCGCCGACACCGGTATTTTTGGATATGTGTGATACCCTTGGACTTTATGTAATGGAAGAAGCGGATCTGGAATGTAACCAGATGTCTTATACAAAGAAAATGAACCGTATCAGTGATGATACACTTTGGGAAGCAGCTTATATTGATCGTGCAGAGCGCATGGTGAGACGGGATAAGAACCATCCATCCATTCTGTTCTGGTCACTTGGAAATGAATCCGGATTCGGTTCCGCTTTTGTGGAAGAAGGAAAATTTGTGAAAGCATATGATCCGACAAGATTAATCCACTATGAAGAAGACAGAGATGCTTCTATTGCAGATGTTTACAGTACGATGTACACAAGACACCATCAGTTGGAGATGCTTGGAAAAGATACTTCAAAACCAAAACCGCATGTGGTATGTGAATATGCTCATGCAATGGGAAATGGTCCGGGAGGATTAAAGGAATACTGGGAAATCTATGAGAAATATCCTCGCCTTCAGGGTGGTTTCATTTGGGAGTGGGTTGACCACGGCTTAAAGAGAACAGATGAAAATGGAAAATCATATTATACATATGGTGGAGATTATGAAGATCATCCAAACAGTGGCGCATTCTGCTGTGACGGACTGATCCAGGCAGACCGCACACCGACACCGGCGATTCTGCAAGTGAAGAAAGTGCTTGAACCGGTTGTTTTCCACGGCTTTGATCCATGTACAGGAATGATCACGGTAGAAAATAAATATGACTTCCAGGGATTAGAGCATTTGGAAGCAACAGCAGTGATTGAATATCCGGAAGCAGGAACAACTGTAAAAGAAGTTGCAGTAGACTTGAGTGGAATCAAACCGCATGAGATGAAGCAGGTTCAGATTTATCATCCGGAAGAATTACAGCTTGGGGATGCAGCAGAAGACTGTTGGATGACAATCCGTGTTGCATATCGCGAGAAACCGGTATGGGCAGCAGAAGAACACCATGAAGTTGCATTCCATCAGGAATTATTAAAAGCAGGTGTGAAAGAGGTTCAGACAGCTCCGGCGGCAGAGCTTCAAGTATCTGAGGCAGCAGGAGTGATCCTTGTTCAGGGAACAGACTTTGAAGTTGGATTTGACCGTGTTCATGGAAACCTGTGTAAATATGTATTTAAAGGAGAAACGCTGATCCAGGAAGGAAAAGATATGAACTTCTGGCGTGCTCCGGTAGATAATGATATTAATGCAAGAAAAATCTGGCAGACAGGCATGATCGATCATGTATGTAATGTTGTAGAAAATGTTGCAGTAGAAGAGAAAGAGAATGAAGTTGTGATTGCTGTAAAACAGTTCTATGCGCCGATTATTCTTGAATGGAAGATTTTAATTAAAGCTGAGTATCACATCAGCACAGAAGGAGTAGTCACTGTAAAATACCACGGAACACCGGTTGGAAATCAGCTTCCGGAATCCTTCCCTAGAATCGGGCTGCGTTACGTTCTTCCAAAAGAATGTGAACAGGTAAAATGGTATGGAAGAGGACCTCTGGAAACTTATAAGGACTGCAAAGAAGGAAACAGATTCGGCTGCTTTGAAAGCACAGTGTCAGACTTCTATTTCCCATATGTAGTGCCTCAGGAAACAGGGAACCATGAGGATACAAAATGGGTAGAATTTGCAGGAAAGAATGGACATATTCTCCGCATTGAAGCGAAAGATACATTTGCATTTGGAGCATTGCACTATACGCAGGAAGCGCTTACAAAAGCAACGCATACGAATGAAGTAGAACCGATGGAAGAGACTGTACTTTGTATCGATTATGCACAGCATGGCCTCGGAAGTGCAAGCTGGGGAGCAGAATGTCTTGAGAAAGATCGCCTGCATCCGGAAGTATTCGAATTCGAATGGAGCATCAGCGGAAAATAAAAAATACATTCTGAATAAAAGGGAGGTAAAGGAATGAGCAGCAAAACAGGCGCAGATTATAGTCTGCCAAAGAGAAAAAGCTTAATGACAAGGAAAAATGCACCGTATCTGTTTTTGACACCGATGATTATTTTGTTTGCAGTGTTTATGATTTATCCGGTTATTAAGTCATTAATACTGAGTTTCCAGGATTTTACAGATGGACAGTATATTTTCTGTGGAATTCAGAACTATGTTACGATGTTCAAAGATCCAATCTTTTGGAAATCACTGAAAAACACATTTATTTACCTGGCAGTACAGGTACCGGTCATGGTAGTGCTCTCACTGGTACTCGGAGTTATGGTGGAACAGGCTTTCTTAAAGTTCCGCTCCGGATTCCGTATGAGTATCTTCCTGCCGTCAGTAACAGCATTAGTAGCATATGCAATTGTGTTTAAGTTATTATTTAACACAGATTTTGGTCTTGTAAACCATGCATTAAGAGCACTCGGATTCACTGGAGTTGACTGGTTGAATACTGTGTGGGGTGCAAGAATGGCAATCATTATTGGTATCACATGGAGATGGACAGGATACAATACAATCATCATGATCGCCGGATTAAAAGGAATTCCGTTGGAGTTATATGAATCAGCAGATATTGACGGAGCAAATGCGTTCCAGAAATTCTTCTACATCACAATTCCGATGGTAAAATCCATCATTTTATTTGTCAGCATTACATCAACAATCGGTACATTGCAGTTGTTCGATGAATCCTTCATCTTAACAGGCGGAGGACCGGATAATGCTACCATTACGATTGGACATTATTTGTATAATACAGGATTCTCATATTACAAGTTCGGCTATGCAGCTGCAATCAGCTATGCGCTCGTTGTAATCATTGGAATTTTGTCAATCATTCAGTTTAGAATGTCGAAAGGAGGAGAAGACTAATGAAGAAAAGTAAAGCAAATGTATCTAAAATCTTTACATATGTATTTCTTATAATTGCAGCATTTGTCTCTCTGTTTCCGTTCTACTTTATGTTTGTATCAGCGACAAATACAAATGCGGATATTTTAAGTGCGACACCAAAGCTTTTCTTTGGCACAAACTTATTAGCCAACCTGGCAAACTTAAATAAACGTCTGGATCTGGGAAGAATTCTGTTGAACTCCTGTATTTTGACATTTACTTATACAGGACTGGCAATGCTTCTCCACTCTATGTCAGGATATGCATTTGCAAAATATGAATTTAAAGGGAAAAACCTTATTTTTGGTATCATTATGGTAACGATGATGATTCCGGGACAGGTAATGTATGTGCCGCTGTTTACATTAATGAATAATATCGGTTGGGCAAATACATATCAGGCAGTTATCCTTCCGGGTCTGGCAGGAGCGTTCGGAATGTTCCTGATGCGGCAAAATATGTTGGCATTCCCGACATCACTGATCGAGGCGGCGAGAATTGATGGATATGGCGAGTTCTCAATCTTTATGAAAGTCGTTATGCCTTCCATGAAACCTGCGCTTGGTGCAATGGGAATCTACATGTTCATGAGTATGTGGAACAGCTTCATGTGGCCGTTGATCATTTTAGGAACAAAATCTATGTATAACTTCCCGGTAGCGCTTTCTATGCTGGATGGAGTTGCATGGAGAAAAGATTACGGTGTAATTATGTTAGCGACAGTGTTTGCAGTATTACCAATCTTAATTGTCTTTCTTGTGTTTCAGAAACAGTTCGTTGCCGGCGTTATGGGTGGAGCTGTAAAAGAATAAATTTCATCAAAGGAGGAAAATGAAATGAAAAAGAAACTATTGGCAATTTTAATGGCAACAGCAATGACAGTATCATTAGCTGCTTGCGGCGGTGGCGGATCCGATGCGAAGAAAGAGGGCGGATCTGATGACGGAAAATTATCCGGTGAGATTACAGTATGGAGCTGGGATGTGGCTTTAGCTCATATGGAAGCTCAGGCAGAGAGATTCCAGGAGAAATATCCGGATGTAGAATTCAATTTTGAAGAGATGGGTGTTCAGCAGGTATACCAGAAAATGACAACATGTCTGCAGTCTGGAATCGGACTTCCGGATATTGTATCTCTCGAGGGTGAGCAGATGGCAAAATTCGGTGAGAAGTTCCCGGGCAAATTTGAAGAATTTACTGATATGATCAATAAAGATGATTCTTCCCGATTAAGATCGCCGAATGTACAAGCGATGACAAAATTATCGCATATCCGTGGGATTCCGGCCCGTGTGGAATGTTCTACCGTGCAGACTTATTTGAAGAAGCCGGAATCAAAGCTGAAGATATCGTAACATGGGATGATTTCATTGAAGCCGGTAAAGTTTTGAAAGATAAAACAGGTGTTGACATGCTTTGTATGGCAGAGTCAAGAAGTGATGCTACATATCGTTTCATGTTAATGCAGCTTGGTAAGTTCTATTTTGATGCTGAAGGAAATCCGCAGGTAAATTCCGAAGAATCTATTAGAGCAATGGAAATGTGCAAAAAAATGTACGAAGCAGGCATTACATTTAATAACTCATCTTGGGATGATATGGTAGCCGGCATGACAGCTGACAAATTTGCATGTATCGCAGAGGCAGTTTGGATGGTTGGTTCTATCAAAGATGCAGCTCCGGATCAGGCAGGTAAATGGGCATGTATGCCACTTCCAAAATTTGATGCAGATGCAGAAGCAATGGGCGCATCTAATGGTGGATCAGTTCTTGCAGTTCCGTCAGCAAGTGAAAATGCAGAAGCAGCAAAAGAATTTGTAAAATTCTGTATGGAAGATGTTGATGCAAACGTAGAAGGATTCCAGAACTATGGTTTATATCCGTCATACCTTCCGGCATTAGAGTCAGAAGTATTCCAGGAAGGCGATGAATACTTTGGCGGACAGAAATTATTTGATATGTTTACAGAGATTGGTAAAACAGTACCACAGGTAAACTATACTTCTAACTTCGCAGAAGCAATTGAAATGTCTAAAAACTGTGTTGCAAGAGTGCTCCTGGAGGATGCAGATCCTGCAAAAGTTTTAAGTGACGAACAAGAAGAAATGGAAGCAAAATTCGGTAAATAATAATCAGGATGAAAGATAAGTGTTGGGGGTTTTCCCCCGGCACTTATTTTTAGAAGGGAGGATTATTTGTACGAGACAAAGAAGATAAAACGAGAGATCTACCACATCATTATTCCGATGATCCTGGAAAACATTCTCCAGATTTCAGCGAGTCTTATTACAACAGCGATGGTTGGAAGACTTCTGGCAAATGATATTTCTGCACAGGGGATCTGCGTCAGGATAACGGATACGCTGTGGGTATTTTATAAAGGAGTGGCAATTGGTGCTACGGTTCTGATTGCGCGCGCCTATGGTGCAGGAAAGAAAGAAAACTGCAGAAAAATTATGGAGCAGACGTTGCTGACAGAATTAGCAGTCGTTCTGCTTGTGCAGATTTTTTTATTTTTCCGCGCGGATATTTTCCTCGGATTCTTTTCGAAAGATCCACAAATTCTGACACTTGCACAAAGTTATATGAAAATTGTAGTGATAGGATTTACAGGAAATGTTATAATGACTCTTGTTACAGCAGCGTTCCAGGGATATGGAAATACAAAAACACCAATGTATATTGCGGCAGCAATGAATATTGTAAACATTGTCTGCGGTTATGTATTCATTTTTGGAATTGGTCCATTGAAAGGAATGGGAATTCAGGGTGCAGCTGCAGCGCTTGTTACAGCGCAGACATTTGGAGCTGTTCTTGGATTGTATTTGCTGTACAATAAGAAAAAGGGATTATTCTCAGATACGGTACGTCAGGGAAGTTTCTTTAAGCTTGACCGTAAATGCATTTATGAAGTATATACAACAGGAATTCCGGCAGCTTTGGAAAGCATGTTCTGGCAATTTTCAGCTATCATTTTAAGTAAGATTATTCTTTCTTACGGAGCGGCGGCATTTGCAGCTTATCAGCTTGGAATCCAGGCGGAAACGATTACGGAAATGCCTGCGATCGGCTTCAGTACGGCTTCCACAACATTGGCGGCGCGTGCAATCGGAAAGCGGGATCAAAAGCTGCAGAAAATATACTTTAAAGAACTTTTGAAAGTAGGAACAGCTATCAGTGTTGTAACATCGCTTCTGTTGATCCTGCTGCCAAAAGTATTTATGCAGATGATGACGAACAAACCGGAACTTCAGGCAATTGGTGTTGTATATGTGTTTGTGATGGGATTTATTCAGATTCCGCAGAACTTATCAAGAATATACAATGGAACAATCCGGGCGCTTGGTTATAAGAATACGCCAATGCTCGTAGCAGGATTTGGAATCTGGATCGTCAGAATTCCGCTTTGCCTGCTGGCGGCATTTGTTCTGAAGCTTCCGATCACAGCAATTTGGATTGTGATTGCATTGGATCAGCTTTCAAGATTCTGTCTAAGTGTATTTTTGTACGGACGTATCGGCAAGAAGAATATATTCCCTGCAGATACATTAGAAATGGAGTAAAGAAACAATGAAAAACAAATTAGGAATTGCAGGACTTCTGGCAGTAACAATCATATGGGGAGGGGGCTTTGTAGCCAGCGATATTGCGCTTGTAGGGCTGACGCCTTTTCAGATTATGGCAATCCGTTTCCTGATTGCAACGATTGTAATGGCAGCACTTGCAGGAAAAGAGATTAAAACGATTCGGAAAGAAGAATGGAAATGCGGTGCAATTCTTGGATTCTTTCTGTTTGGAGGATTTGCACTTCAGATTATTGGACTTCAGTATACGACACCGTCCAAAAATGCATTTTTAACAGCTACGAATGTAGTGTTTGTTCCATTTATTGCGATGGTACTTTATAAGAGAAAAGTAAAAGCACAGTCTCTTGTAGGAGCGGCAATGGCAATCATAGGCGCCGGAGTTCTTTCGCTGCAGGCAGATTTCAGTATGGGAATCGGCGATGCCCTTACCCTTGTCTGTGCGGTCTGCTTCGCATTCCAGATTTTCCTGACAGGAGAATTTGTTGGAAGAATCCGGCCTATGGTACTGAATTTTATTCAGATGGCGATGGCATTTGTATGCTCTTTGGTGGGCTATCTCTTTTCAGGGGAGCTGGCGTTCCATGCAGATAAAAACAGCATCTGGGCAGTGTTATATCTTGGTCTGATCAGTACCTGCCTGACTTACTTTTTACAGACACTCTCACAGAGATATGTGGAAGAAACGAAAGCAGCTATTATTCTTTCGATGGAAGCAGTATTTGGAACAGTCTTTTCTGTTATTCTGCTTCATGAACAGGTAACCGCGAAGATGTTAATCGGATCAGCGCTGATCCTCGGAGCAGTGCTCGTTTCAGAACTTCCTGTATTTGCAGGCAAGGAGGCAAAAAATGTCCAGAAATTGGGAGAAAATCAATAGACAGATTGATACGTTTATTGAAAACAATCAAAATGAGATCATTGAAAATGTATGTCGTCTCGTAGGAATACCAAGTGTCGAGGAAAAAGGATGTACAGCATATCCATACGGGGTAAAATGTGCAGAAGCGCTGGACTTTTGTGCAGAGCTTGCCAAAGAAAAAGGATTAATTGTGGATAATTATGATTATTATGGCCTGGAGATCAGACTGCAAAAGGAGCAGAGTGGAAAACGTCTGCTTTTTGCAGCACATGCGGATGTTGTTCCGGCATCGGAAGGAAATCTGTACCCGCCTTTTCAGGGAATTGTGGATAAAGGCTATATTATTGGACGCGGGGTGGTGGATGACAAAGCGCCGCTGATCGCGCTTTTATATGCGCTGGCATTTTTAAAAGAAGAAGAGCTGATTCCGATGAATGATATCCGACTGTTTGTAGGTTCCCACGAAGAAACAGATATGGAAGACCTGAAATATTATCTCAAAGAGCGGGGCAGCCGGAGTTTGGAATTGCAGCGGATGATGATTTTCCGATTACGAATGGTGAGAAAAGCGTGTTGAAATTTCAGCTTAAAGGGAAAGAAACTGTTGATGAAGTCAAAGAACTATTGCAAAAAGACAGTACCGGAGAAGTGTTTGGACTGTCGGTAATAGATCCGGTTTGCGGAAGATCTCGATGCAAAGTGACAGAAGAAATCGATGAGATGACAAAAGAAAAGAATTTTGTGCTGCGATCTGAGACTTCCGTCCAGCGAAAACCTTGATGAAGCTGAGAAAAAAATCCGCGCCTTTGCGGAAAAACAGGGATTAGAGATGACTGTTCTGAGACTGGATCAGGGGTATTGGATCTCAGAAGAGGAAGAAATCCCATCGCTTCTTGTAGAGTTGTATCATAAGCTGACAACATTGGAGGATCGTCCATATATTATGGAAGGATGTACCTATGCAAGACATTTTAAACAGGGATGCGGCTTTGGTGCGGGACAGCAGGGAGAGAAGAAACCATTTCCCGAAGGTCACGGAAGCGCTCACGGACCGGATGAGGCACAGAATATTCAGGTGCTTTTGCGGGCGTTAAAACTTGATATTCTGGCGGCATTGGCAATTGATGAGCTGTGGAGCAAGTAATCATTATGAATAAAGGGAGCTGGGCAGATAAGTGCGCCAGCTCCTTTTATCTGTGAATACAGGAAAATGCTTATGCTATGATGTCTGGCAGTTTCTGCGGTCAAATTCCGGATTGAACGCATAGAAATTGCGGCTGTCGAGACGATCCTGCACATGTCGCAGTGATTCACCGAAGCGTTGATAGTGTACGATTTCCCGCTCTCTTAAGAAGCGGATCGGATCACAGACTTCAGGATCTTTTACGAGACGGAGAATGTTATCGTAAGTTGTTCTTGCCTTTTGTTCTGCTGCCATATCTTCGTGCAGATCAGTGATAGGATCTCCTTTTGACTGAAAATAAGTTGCTGTCCACGGAGCTCCGCTTGCCGCCTGCGGCCAGAGCGCCAGTGTGTGATCTACATAATATGGAGCAAAACCGGATTTTTCGATTTCTTCCGGAGTTAAATTGCGCGTAAGCTGATGGACAATCGCACAGATCATCTCCATATGGGCGAGCTCTTCGGTGCCGATGTCAGTCAGGGTAGCGGTTACTTCGTTGTATGGCATCGTATATCTCTGACTCAGATAGCGCATAGAGGCCGCAAGTTCGCCGTCCGGGCCACCAAACTGACTTATGATGACTTGCGCCATTTTGGGATTCGGTTGTGAGATTTTTACAGGGTACTGCAGTCTTTTTTCATAATTCCACATATTAACATCCTCCTTCCTGCCACGGCCACGGATCATTGATCCAGTTCCACGTATAAGAATCGGAGCGCATTGCGTAATCTACCGTGAGAGGACCGAATTCTTCAGCATATTTTTTCAGAGCTTCATTGCGGAGACGGCTGTATTCCTGATAGTAATTTAGCGCTTCCTGATTGTCCGGGTGCGTATTGAGAAATAATTTTATGTCATCTACAGCAAAGCTTACAACATTAATGTGATGGAGCATTTCCTGACGCCGGGATTGATTTCTCATCGCATCATCCTCCTTTTGGCATAAATGGTTTATCGAGGGCCTCGAAAATAGTTCCGCGGCAGAAGCCTTTTGTTGCTTCATATGGGCAGGCCCATTGCTGCCACGGAACATAAGCCATAGCAAGCGGCATGCCTTTTAATGGATCTTCGACAGCAGTCTGACGTATGCGGGTACATCCGCAGCTCTGACGATTTGGCATTCTCTGAGGCACATTCATATTTGGATAGTTTTGCATGTGCAGTTACCCCTTTCATTGAATTTACAATATATAGTATGAAAAATATAAGAAAGCGTGCATCTGTATGTGAGTCAGGATTGAATTTCTTGCGTCAGAATGTTATAGTAAGCAGAGGAAGGAGGCTTGTCGGATGAGACAGGAAGAATTTAGAATGGAACGCCCTGGACTTGTGAAGGCAGGCGATGTGGTTAAGATTACGGAGCGTGCGAACGGAAGTCTTTACAGTTATATTATCGAACCATCAGTGGCTATGTCAGGGATTTTCCGGAGTTTTGAGCGGATCAGATCGAAAGAGGGCATTGTCCATGAAGTGAAAGATACCCCAAGAGGGTTTCAGGTTGTAGTTAATTTTGATGAAGAACCGCGCAAATAGCGATGTTTTCTTTGAAGCAGGAAACGCATTGGCTTTGGAGAATGGAAGGTTCAAATAGATGAGCAGTTGGCAGAAAGAAGCGGCATGAAGGAGGAAGAGGACATGACAGTAAAACAGATTTCAGTATTTGTGGAGAATACAGCGGGAAAGCTGGCTGAATTTATTCGGGTGCTGTGTAAACATAATATTAATATACGGGCACTTTCACTGGCAGATACGAGAGATTTTGGAATACTCAGGCTAATTGTAGACGACACTTATGAGACGGTGCATATGCTGGAAGATGAAGGGTATGTATTTTCTATTACAAAGGTACTGGCAGTGGCAGTACCGGATGAGCCGGGATATTTGTACCGTATTTTGACAATTCTTGGAGATAATGATATTAATATTGAATATACATATGCGTTTCATCATAAGACGCAAGAGGTAGCTTATATGATCTTCCGTGTGGAAGATAATGAGAAGGCGGTAGAAGTGCTGACAAGAGAGGGCGTGAAGATGATCGATCAGGAGCATCTGAGAGAGATTTAACACGACAGTATTTTCTGAAAATCAGTTGGCAGATGATTATGGCAGATGAATAAAGACATTCCGGAGAAAGTTGCTCTGGGATGTTTTTTATTGTTTTTTGCGGGAAATTGCTTTGAAATTGTCTGTATTGACAAAAGTACAACAACTGTCTTGTCAGTTGTAAAGTTTTGGTGTATAATCCGTGGGAATGATAAAAAGGAGGCTCGGAAGATGGGAGCGTTGGAGGAAAAGATTTTAAAACTGAAACAGGAGAAAAATGCTGTGATCATGGCTCATTACTATGTGCCGGACGAGGTGCAGGCAATTGCGGATGATATTGGCGATTCGTATTATTTAAGTGAGCGGGCAACGAAGACAGATGCAGATATCATTGTGCTTTGCGGTGTTTCCTTTATGGGAGAAAGCGCAAAGCTTCTAAATCCGGAAAAGAAGGTACTGCTTCCGGATCTGCAGGCAGATTGTCCGATGGCGCATATGGCAAGCCTGGAACGGATTCGTATGGTAAGAGAACAGTATGAAGATGTGGCAGTTGTGTGTTATATCAACTCTACGGCAGAATTAAAAACACAGGCAGATGTCTGTGTAACTTCTGCAAATGCGGAGAAGATTGTGCGTGCCCTGCCGAATAAATATATTTACTTTATTCCGGATCAGCATCTTGGACAGCATGTGGCGGAGAAAGTTCCGGAGAAGAAATTTATTTTTAATGACGGATATTGTCCGATTCATCGTCAGATCCGAAAAGAAGATGTGCTTAGAGCGAAAGAAGAACATCCGGATGCGGTATTTCTTGTTCATCCGGAATGTGCGAAAGAAGTCGTGGATTTGGCAGAGTATGCAGGAAGCACTTCCGGAATTATCAAGTACGCATCTGCCAGTGAGCAGAAAGAGTTTTTGATCGGAACAGAAGCGGGAGTTTTTTACGAATTAAAGAAACAGAATCCGGAGAAGGTATTTTATCCAATTAATATTCATCAAGACTGTCCGGGAATGAAGCTTGTTACATTGGAGAAGATTTATGATGTGCTTCTGCATGAGACAAATGAGGTGCAGCTTGACGAAATGACGATGGAGCGGGCGAAACAGCCTTTGACCAGAATGCTTGAGTTGGCAAAATAAAGACAGGTGGAAGGAAATGGAAAAGACATATGATGTAATCATCGTTGGATGCGGGGCGGCAGGATTGTTCTGTGCGCTGCATCTTCCGGAGAAAATGAAAATACTGTGCATCACAAAGGATGAGGCAGATAAGAGCGACTCTTTTCTGGCGCAGGGCGGAATCTGTGTTCTGCATGATGAAAATGATTATGACAGTTTTATGGAAGATACATTGAAAGCCGGGCATTATGAGAACAGGCGTACTTCCGTTGATAAAATGATACGCTTATCCAGAAGTGTTGTAAATGAGTTGATTGAATATGGAGTGGCATTTGCGAAAAAGGACGGAGAGCTGAATTACACAAGAGAAGGGGGACATGCAAGACCTCGTATTTTGTTTCATGCAGATGTGACCGGTAAGGAGATTACAAGTACATTGCTTGCCCATGTAGAATCCAGGGCAAATGTAACGCTTCTGGAATATACCTGGATGGTGGATCTGATCACAGAAGGGAATCGCTGTCTTGGTGTTGTGGTGCGGGATAAAAATGGAGAGTTCCATACTGTAAGGGCAGATTATACTGTTCTGCCTGCGGCGGCGTCGGGGGGCTTTATGAACATTCAACGAATTTCCGGCACATTACAGGAGATGCGTTGGCGATCGGATTGAAACATGGGCTGAAGATGGAACATCTTGACTATGTACAGATTCATCCGACAACACTGTATTCCAAAAAGCCGGGGAGAAGATTTTTGATTTCAGAGTCTGTCCGGGGAGAAGGCGCTCTTTTATACGGTGCAGACGGGACACGTTTTACGAATGAACTGCTTCCGCGGGATATTCTCACAGGTGAGATCAGAAAACAGATGGAGAAGGACGGAACAAAACATGTGTGGCTTGATATGAGACCGCTTGGAGAAGAGATGATCTGCAGTCATTTCCCGAATATAAGAGAAAAGTGCATGGAAGAAGGCTATGATGTGCTGAATGAGTGCATCCCGGTTGTTCCGGCACAGCATTATTTTATGGGAGGTATCTGGGTAGATACGGAACACAGCAGAACGTCTATGGAAGGGTTGTATGCGGTTGGGGAAACAAGCTGTAATGGTGTTCATGGAAGAAACCGTCTGGCAAGCAATTCGCTTCTGGAGAGTCTTGTATTTTCAAGAAGCGCCGCAGAACATATCCGGGAACTGGAAGAAGAGAAGAACGGCTCAGAGGAAGTACAGCAGAATGAAAGCATAGATTTCAGTTGCTATGAAGATGCAGAGGCGCTTCGGGAAACATATAAAACGATGATATTGAATGAGATGGAAAGGATGCAAAAAGAGCATGTATAATCAGATTACAATGAAGGTCAATGCGGATCATCTGATCCTGCAGGCATTGGCAGAAGATATTACGAGTGAAGATATTACAACAAATGCAGTGATGCGAAATGCCTACAAAGGAGAAGTGGAGCTGATCTGTAAACAGGATGGAGTGATTGCAGGGCTGGATGTATTTGCCCGTGTATTTGAACTGCTGGATGAAACCGTGGAGATTGAGCGTTTCTGTGAAGACGGAGATGAAGTGAAAAATCAGCAGCTTCTGGCAATTGTGCGCGGAGATATCCGGGTGCTGTTATCCGGTGAGCGGGTTGCTTTAAACTATTTGCAGCGCATGAGCGGAATTGCCACATACACACATGAAACGGCAGCGCTCCTTGCAGACTGCAAGACAAAGCTGCTTGATACGAGAAAGACAACACCGAATATGCGTATTTTTGAAAAATATGCAGTAAAAGTAGGAGGAGGCAACAATCACCGCTATAATCTCTCGGACGGAATTCTTTTGAAAGATAATCATATCGGAGCTGCCGGAGGGGTAAAAGAGGCGGTGGCTATGGCAAAAGAGTATGCGCCGTTTGTAAGAAAGATTGAGATTGAGACAGAAAACCTTGAGATGGTCAAAGAAGCTGTCGAGGCCGGAGCAGATATTATTATGCTTGATAATATGAGTGTAGAAGAAATGAAGGAAGCAGTTCGGCTTATTGACGGCCGTGCAGAGACAGAATGCTCTGGAAATGTAACAAAAGAAAAGATTGCAATGCTGAAAGAAGTGGGTGTGGATTACATTTCCAGCGGCGCACTGACTCATTCTGCACCAATCCTTGATGTTTCTCTAAAACATCTTCATCCGATTGAATAGACAGGTTGGAGGAAAGCAGTATGAATGGAGAAGAACGAAGAAAGGCAATGCTTGACTGTATCAGGAAAAGCAATGCGCCGCTGTCCGGCTCCAGACTGGCAGAGCTGTTCGGAATCAGCAGACAGGTTGTTGTGCAGGATATTGCCCTTTTAAGAGCAGCAGACTACGAGATCATTTCGACGAACAGAGGGTATCTGTGCGCGTCAGGACAGCGCGTCAGGCGTATTTTCGAAGTGAAACATACAGAAAAAGAAATCGCAGAAGAACTCTATGCGATTGTGGACTGCGGCGGAACGGTGGAAGACATCTTTATACGGCATGAGGTATATGGAGAATTGCGTGCAGAGATGCATCTGAGTTCGAGGCGTCAGGTAAAAGAATTTTTAGGTGAGATTCAAAATGGCGGTTCTGCTCCGTTAAGCCATATTACATCCGGATATCACTATCACACGATTTCGGCAGAATCAGAGGATGTGCTTGACAGTATTGAAGAAGAACTGAGGGAACTTGGATATCTGGTCAAAAAACAGTTGTCTTGACAATCGGACAAGGGTATAATATTATAGTACGATAAAAACCCGGTCAGGGAATAAAGGAGATTGAATATGTGCGGATTTGCCGGATTTGTCGGAAAATTGGACGAGAAAGAACAGGTACTGACATCGATGATGGATACGATCGTTCATCGCGGACCGGACAGTGCCGGAATGTACTGTGACGAAGAGGTGGCTCTTGGTTTTCGCCGTTTAAGTATTATTGATATTACAGAGAGCGGAGATCAGCCGCTGTACAATGAAGATAAAAGCAAGGTACTTGTATTTAATGGAGAGATTTATAACTATCAGGAACTGCGCAGGGAACTGATTGAGGCTGGGCACGTATTTCAGACCAATACAGATTCCGAGACGCTTCTGCACGGATATGAGGAGTGGGGAACACTGCTTCTGAAGCGGCTCCGGGGAATGTTTGCATTTGTAATTTGGGACTGCAAAGAGAAGAAACTGTTTGCCGCCCGCGACATGTTTGGAATTAAACCATTTTACTATGCGCAGATGAATGGGACATTGCTGTTTGGCTCGGAGATTAAATCCTTTGTAGAACACCCGCATTTTGACAAGGTGTTTAACGAGAAAGCGCTCGGCAATTATCTGTCTTTCCAGTTTGTGCCGACGAATGAGACTTTTTTCAAAGGCGTTTTTTGCCTGCAGCCGGGATACTATATGACTTATGAAAATGGAATTTTGGAGCTGAAGCGGTATTTTGAACCGCAGTTCCATGAGAAGACGGACCGGTCTTTCGAGGAAGTGGTAGACGATGTGGAGCGCGTGATGAAGGAATCAGTGGAAATGCATAAGATCAGCGATGTAGAAGTTGCATCTTATTTGTCCAGTGGAGTGGATTCCAGCTACTTGACGTATCTGTCTCAGGTAGATCATACATTCACAGTAGGCTTTGATGAACAGAAATACAGTGAGATTCAGGATGCGAAGGAATTTGCCGATAGTATCCATATGAAGAATGACAGTAAGGTGATCGCGCCGGATGAATACTGGGACAATCTCTCTGATATTATGTATTATATGGATGAACCGGTAGCAGATCCGGCAGCGATAGCACTTTATTTTTTGAGTCGTGAGGCATCGAAGAAAGTAAAGGTAGTGCTGTCAGGAGAAGGTTCCGATGAGCTGTTCGGAGGCTATAATATTTACTGTGAGCCGCTTGAATATACCGGTTTCAATAAGATTCCATTCTGGATTCGCAGACTGCTCGGAACATTTGCGGAGAATTGTCTGCCGCGGGGCATGAAGGGAAGAAGTTTCCTGATGCGTCATGGAAAGACATTGGAAGAACGGTACTTTGCAAATGCAACGACAATCTTTACAGAGAAAGAGGCGAATAAGCTCTGAGAAAGGGCTGTGAACCGGGAATCCGCAGGGTAACAGCGCCTCTTTATGCGAGGGTAAAAGACAAAGATCCGGTAACGAAGATGCAGTATGTGGATATGCATCTCTGGCTTGTCCATGATATCCTGATGAAAGGGGATAAAATGGGAATGGCGAACTCGATCGAGGTGCGTGTTCCGTTTCTGGATAAAGAAGTATTTAAGCTTGCCAGCAGTCTGCCGATGGATTATAAAGTAAGAGCGCCGAAGACAAAGGTAGCGCTTCGGGCAGCGGCAGACCGTGTCATCCGCAAGAAGACAGCGGAGAAGAAGAAGCTTGGTTTTCCGATTCCGATCCGTGTATGGCTTCGGGAAGAGAAATATTATGAGCGTGTGAAAAAGATGTTTGCCACAGAGGCAGCAGAACAGTTCTTTCACACAGAGTATCTGAACCGTCTGTTAGAGGAACATAAAGAAGGAAAGCAGGATAACAGCAGAAAGATCTGGACAGTTTATATTTTCCTAATCTGGTATGACAGATTTTTTGTCAATGGAAAACCAGTCCATCCATCTGCAATGAAAGGTGAGAAACCTGCGGCATAGAATAAAGACAAGGAGCGATGATATGCGTAGAACGGCAGGGAGAAAGCCGGTATCCAGAAGAAAAAAACAACCGAAGACAATTCAATATTTCGATTACAGTCTGTTGGCAACGATTATCTTTCTGGTTTGTTTTGGGCTTGTAATCCTGTACAGTACAAGTGCTTACAGCGCTCAGGAAAAATTTAACGATCCTATGTGGTACTTTCGAAAACAGGCAATTATTACGGTAGGAAGTCTGATTGTGATGGCAATCGTGTCACGGATCAATTACCATGTATATGCAAGATTTGCAAAGTTATCTTATGTTGTAGCATTTATTCTGATGCTGCTGATCCTGACGCCATTTGGAATTGAAGCAAATGGGGCAAGGAGATGGGTAGGAATTCCGGATACGCCGTTGCAGATTCAGCCCGCAGAGGTGGTCAAGATTGCGGTTATCCTCTATATCCCATTTCTCGTATGCCGCACAGGCAAATACATCGAAAAGTGGGATCATCTGAAAGAAATTCTAATCTATGGAGGAGCAGCCGGAATCGGTGTGCTCATTCTGACAGACAACTTGAGCAGTGCGATCATTGTACTTGGAATTACTGCGATTATTTTATATGTATCTTATCCGAGGACAAAGAAAATCGTGCAGTATTCTATGCTTGCAGGGATCGTTGGATATATTGGAGTTCGGCTGTGGGCATCTTCACTGGCGAAAAGTGATAACTTCCGGCTGCAGAGGATTATTGTGTGGATTAATCCGGAAAAACATGCCGGCAATAAAGGATTCCAGACGCTTCAGGCTTTGTATGCAATTGGTTCCGGAGGTTTTTTTGGAAAAGGTCTGGGAGCCAGCACACAGAAAATGATTATTCCGGAGGTGCAGAATGATATGATTCTTTCAATCATCTGCGAAGAACTTGGAGTATTTGGAGCAATTGTTGTACTTGTAATGTTCGGAATGATGCTCTATCGTCTGATGTTTATTGCTCAGAACGCACCTGACAAATATGGTTCTCTGATTGTAACAGGAATTTTTGCCCACATTGCAATACAGGTGATTTTAAATGTAGCCGTTGTGACGAACCTGATTCCAAATACCGGAATTACACTGCCGTTTATCAGCTATGGAGGTACTTCGATTTTGTTCCTGATGATTGAGATGGGAATGGCTCTCAGTGTGTCGAGATCAATTCGATTTGATGAATCATAAAAAACTCTTTTCAGAAAGAAAAAAATGTGCTATTATAATGTAGTATTTAATACTACTTGTAATGGAAATAGTTATATAAAAGTGAGCAGTATTCTTATTGAGCGTTAGGAAAGAATACATGCGGGAGGATAGAAAATGAGTTATAAGATTGTAATCGACAGCTGCGGTGAATTGACAGAAGAGATGAAAGTATCAGGAATTTATGAAAGTGTAGCATTGGGAATTGATATTGATGATCATCATATTGTAGATGACGAGACATTCTGCCAGCAGGAGATGCTGCGTATGATTAAAGAAAGTCCGAATTGTCCAAAGTCATCCTGTCCATCTCCGGAAGCATATATGGAAAGTTATCGTTGTGAAGCGGAACATGTATATGTGGTAACGCTGACAGCGAATCTGAGCGGATCTTATAACAGTGCAGTACTTGGAAAGAATCTGTATCTGGAGGAATATGGCGAGAAGCAGATTCATGTATTTGATTCGAAAAGTGCATCCGTAGGGGAGACACTGATTGGTTTGAAGATTGCTGAATGTGAAGAAGCCGGAATGACTTTTGAAGAAGTAATTGCACAGGTAGAAGCATATATTGAAGAACAGCACACATATTTCGTATTGGAGACATTGGAGACGCTGCGAAAGAATGGAAGACTGACAGGGTTGAAAGCAGTTATGGCGACAGCGCTGAATATTAAACCATATATGGGAGCGACACCGGAAGGCACGATTCAGCAGCTTGGTCAGGCAAGAGGAATTACGAAGGCGCTGGCTAAGATGTGTGATACTGTTGTGAAGGAAGTGAAAGATCCGGAGAAGAAAGTTCTCGGAATTACGCATTGTAATTGCAGAGAGCGGGCAGAGAAAGTGCGCGATCTCATTTTGAGCAAGATCCCTGTGAAAGACGTAGTGATTCTTGATACAAGAGGGATTAGTACCGTATATGCCAATGACGGTGGAGTGATCGTTGTAATTTAAGATAAAAAGGAGCAGAACAATGAGTCAGGAGAAAGTAGATAAATATAAACAGGAAAAAGCAAATCGTAAGCAGATTATGCAGAAAGAGAAGCGAATGAAAGTAGTTCGCAAATGTCTTTATTCCGTGATCGGAATTGCGCTTATAGGATGGCTTGGCTATTCTGCATATGATAATTATCAGGCGAATCAGCGAGAGAAGTTGCAGAAGTGGACTACAGTGCATTCGAGAATTATCTGAACGAATTGAACAGCGCAGAGTAATCAGAAGAGAGAAGATTCCGACAAAGGGAGTCTTCTTTTTTTGAGTTTTTTATCAGGTTATAGAAGCTTTAAGAAAAATTTAAGAAACAAAAAAATATATACTGAAAAGTCCGGTCAAATGTGGGGGATAGGGATTTACCCCCACAGCCGGTCTGTTTTTTTGTCTAAAAATACTTCTGGGAAGTGTTTGAAGGGAATTTGCTGTAAAACACACCCCACTTTGCCCCACTAAATTTTAAAAATCTTAAGAATTTGCTAATTTTCTCTGTATTTTACCGGAATTTGCCAGTCCACTTTTTTGAAAATAGCACTTGAAATCACTATAAAAGTAGTTTACAATAAGTTCAGGTGGTAAAAAGTGGTGACAAGTGGCGCAAAGTGGCACGAAAGTGGCAGGCCACTTTGGAAGTAGGTGTTTTGGATGCTGACAGGTGAATTTAATCACAGTATTGATGCAAAGGGCCGGTTGATTATTCCATCAAAGTTTCGGGAAGATCTTGGGGAGGATTTCCTGATAACGAAGGGGTTTGATCACTGCTTATTTGTGTATCCAAATAGCGAATGGAAAGCACTGGAAACCAAGTTAAAAGCCTTACCACTCAATAATCCGAACGCAAGAAAACTGACACGATTCCTCGTAGGAAGTGCGGTAGACGGCGGCGTGGATAAACAAGGTAGAGTATTAATCTCTTCTGCCCTCAGAGAGTTTGCAGGACTGGACAAGGAAGTTGTTCTGGTTGGCGTACTGAATCGTGTTGAGATTTGGGACAAAGCAAAATGGGATGAAACAAATGCACTTGTGGAAGAAGATGTAGATGACATTGCAAGCGGTATGGAAGATCTGGGGTTAATGATTTAAAAATATTTTCCGGGGAGCGATTGTAAATGGAATTTAATCACACATCTGTATTATTGGAAGAGACAGTAAATGGTCTGAACATCAAGCCAGACGGCATTTACGTGGATGGAACGCTTGGTGGCGGCGGACATGCCTATGAGGTATGTAAGCAATTAAGTCAAATGGGGAGATTTATAGGAATAGATCAGGATGAGGCGGCGATTGAAGCTGCCGGTTCCAGATTGCGTGACTTTGGGGAGAAAGTTACAATAGTGCGGAGCAACTATTGTGATATGAAGTCGCGGCTCCGTGAACTTGGCATTGACAAAGTAGATGGGATCGTACTTGATCTGGGTGTATCGTCTTATCAGTTGGATACAGCAGAGCGAGGTTTTTCTTATCGCGCAGATGCTCCTTTGGACATGAGGATGGACAGGCGTCAGCCTGTAACGGCAAAGGACATTGTCAATGGCTATTCCGAGAAGGACCTGTTTCGTATTATCCGGGACTATGGGGAAGATCGTTTTGCGAAGAATATCGCAAAGCATATTTGTCTCGCACGCGAAAAAGGTCCGATTGAGACAACAGGGGAGTTGGCTGAGATTATCAGTCATGCAATCCCTATGAAAATACAGAAAACATCAGGACATCCGGCAAAAAGGACGTTTCAGGCAATTCGGATTGAATTGAATCATGAGCTGGATGTATTGAGAGATACGCTGGATGAGATGATCGATCTGTTGAATCCGGGTGGAAGGATTTGTATTATTACATTTCATTCACTGGAAGATCGCATCGTGAAGAGCAATTTTAAGAAGAATGAAGATCCATGTACATGTCCGAGTGATTTTCCGGTCTGTGTGTGTGGTAAGAAATCAAAAGGTAAAGTAATTACGAGAAAGCCAATCCTTCCGGGAGAAGAAGAACTTTCGGTGAACAGTCGCTCGAAGAGTGCGAAGCTCCGGATTTTTGAGAGAAGATAGATTGGCAGAACAAGAAGAAAGGAAGACGTGCAAAGTGGCAAACAGAAGGCATGCAGGACAAATAAATAGACAGCCTTACTATGTATACGGCAATACAGTGCGGAAGGAAGAGATACTGCCGCAGCAGGAACAGCCGGTGGAGATGCCAAAGAAACGCGCAAGCGTTCAGGTACGGAGAAACCGCAGAAATGCAATGCATATGAGTCCGGGATATGTGGTGTTTTTAAGCGCTGCAGCAATATTGGTATTGGCAGTTTGCGTTTCTTATTTGAAACTTCAGAACGAAGCTGTGAACCGTTCGGAAACGATTGCTGTGATGCAGCAGGAGCTTGCAGCACAGAAAGAAGAGAATACCACACGCTACAATGCACTGATGGATAAGATCAATCTGAATGATATCCGCACGCGGGCAATGAATGAACTTGGGATGGTATATGCTTCAAAGGATCAGGTGATTTCTTACCAGAGCCCGACCAATGACTATGTGAAGCAGTACGAAGCGATTCCGGACAGCGGTGTTGTTGCCAGAGCTGAAAAAGCAGAGAAATAACAGGTGAGTGAATGGCGAAGAAAAAAAAGAGAAAATTTGAATTTTTGCGGAAAAAATTTCCGATGAAAATGCAGAAAAAGCTGGTAATGCTATTTATGGCAGTTATACTGGCTTTTGTTGGTTTAATTATTCGAATTACATACATTAATGCATCCAGCGGAGAAAAGTATACAAAAATCGTTTTGGATCAGCAGCAATATGACAGCAAGATCATTCCGTTTAAGCGGGGAGATATTCTCGACAGGAACGGCAGTAAGTTAGCGACAAGCGAGAGAGTATATAATGTAATTTTAGATGCAAAGGTGTTATTGTCAGATGAAAAGAAGCAGGAAAAGATTATTTCTGAGACAGCATCTGTTGTGCAGGAATGTTTCGGAATTACAGAAACAGAACTTCGTGCAGCTTTAAAAGAGAAACCGGAAAGCCGGTATATTATTATGAAAAAGCAGATTGATTATGATACGGCAAAGAAATTTGAAGAAATGGATGAGGACAATGAAAATTATCCGCTTCTTATGGGAATCTGGCTGGAAGATGATTACATCAGATCCTATCCGTATGATACGCTTGCAAGCGATGTGCTTGGATTTACGTCTTCCGGAAATGTGGGAAATGGCGGTCTTGAGAGTTCTTACAACGATATTTTAAATGGAACCGATGGAAGAGAGTATGGGTATCTTGATTACGATTCCTCGTTAGAGCGGGTAGTAAAAGAAGCAAAGAATGGCGACCATATTGTTACAACGCTTGACCTGAACCTGCAGAGTATGGTAGAAGAAGTTATTGCGGAATTTAATAAAGAATATGAGAAATATGACGAGACGACCGGACGGAGAACGGAGCTTGGAAGTAAAAATACAGCTGTGATCATTATGGATCCGAATACAGGAAATATTCTGACAGAAGCGACTTATCCGTTTTACAATCTGAATGATCCAAGAGATCTGACTTCTTTCTATTCCGATGAAGAAATTGCGAATCTGGAAAACACAACGAATGAAAAAACAGGTGTGAATGGAAAGATTGAAGCGCTTCAGGAAATCTGGAAAAACTTTGCAGTAACAGATACATTTGAGCCGGGTTCAACAATGAAACCATTTACCGTGGCAGCGGGGCTTGAAAGCGGAAAACTTACCGGTAACGAAACATATGTCTGCGGCGGTTCGCTTCGGGTTGTGGAAAATGCAGCGCCGATTCCATGTCACTACAAAGATGGACATGGAACGGAAACAATTCAGGATGCGGTGGCAAATTCCTGTAATGTGGCTCTGATGCATATGGCAAGCGCTATTGGTCCGGAAGAATTTTGCAAATATCAGAAGATTTTTGGATTTGGCGAGTATACCGGAATCGATTTACCGGGAGAAGCGCTTGGTATTTTATATCAGGCAGAAGATATGGGACCGATTGACCTGGCGACCAACTCTTTTGGGCAGAACTTTAATGTGACGATGACACAGATGGCAGCAGCATTTTGTTCGCTCGTAAATGGAGGCAATTATTATGAGCCGCATCTCGTGAAACAGATTCAGGATGCAGATGGAAATGTAATTGAGAATAAAGATCCGGTTTTAATGAAAAAAACAATTTCCCAGAAAACTTCTGATATGGTAAAAGAATACCTTCGGGCAGTTGTTGAATACGGAACCGGAACCGACTATCAGATTGAAGGCTATGATATTGGCGGTAAGACAGGTACAGCGCAGAAGCATCCGAGAAGTGAAAATAAACATTTACTTTCATTTGCCGGAGCAGCGCCGATTAGCAATCCGGAAGTTGTGATCTATGTTGTGATTGATGAGATCAATACGGATAATCAGTCCAACAGCGCTTATGTGGCAGACCTTTCGAAAAGAATTATGGAAAAGGTATTCCCGTATCTGGGGATTACCCAAATAGAACCGGCGGCAGATGATGTGCCGGCAGAAGAATAGGAATAACCCTGTGGAATCATTAATAAACTGTATCAATGATTCTGCAGGGATTTTTTATGCGAAATAAGACTTATAATAAGAAGAAAATGTTTGTAATCTTTCTCTGTGCCGGCGCTGTATTGCTGGCGCTGGTTGGGCGGCTTATCTACTTAATGCTGTTTGATGCAGAATACTATCAAAATCGGGCAGAACAGCTCCATGAGCGGGAGCGGGATATTAAAGCAGCCAGAGGAGAAATTGTAGATGTAAATGGAAAAGTATTGGCGACAAACAGGACGGTATGTACGATCTCTGTAATTTATAATCAGGTGGAAGACAAGGAAGCGGTAATACAGATGCTTGTAAGAGAGCTTGGAATGTCAGAAAGCGCTGTGAGGAAACGAGTAGAGAAAGTATCTTCGATTGAACGGATTAAGACAAATGTGGATAAAGAGACCGGGGATAGGATTAGAGGTTATGATCTTGCGGGAGTGAAAGTGGATGAAGACTTTAAGCGATTCTATCCGTATGAAGATCTTGGCGCCACGGTAATCGGCTTTACCGGTGGAGATAACCAGGGAATTATTGGTTTGGAAGTAAAATATGAAGAGTATCTAAAGGGAGTCAATGGGAAAATATTGACTACAACAGATGCGAGAGGAATCGAATTAAATGGAGTGGCAGAGGATAGAATGGAGCCGGAGACCGGACATACACTGCAGATCAGTATGGACTATAATATTCAGGAATATGTGCAGCAGGAAGCTGAAAAAGTTATGGAACAAAAACAGGCGGATGGGGTATCGATTCTTTTGATGAATCCGAAAAACGGTGAGATAAAGGCTATGGTAAATGTACCGGAATTTAACTTGAATGATCCATTTACATTACACGAAAAGGAAGAAGAAGGTGAGCTGACGCCGGAAGAGAAACAGGATCGGCTGAACCGTATGTGGAGAAATCGTTGTATCAACGATACCTATGAACCAGGTTCCACATTTAAAATCATTACTTCTTCAGCCTGCCTGGAAGAAGGTGTTGTTACGCCTGAATCAACTTTTTCCTGTCCGGGCTATAAGATTGTGGAAGATCGGAAGATCCGGTGCCATAAAGTGGGAGGGCATGGAAGTGAAACCTTTGTCCAGGGAGTTCAGAATTCCTGTAATCCGGTTTTCATGGAGATTGGTCTGCGGCTTGGTGCGGAAAAATTTTGTGATTATTTTAAACAGTTCGGATTGATGAATCTGACAGGGGTGGATCTTCCGGGAGAAGCAGGAACGATTATGCATAAGCAGGAAGATATCGGACTGGTGGAGCTGGCAACGATGACATTTGGACAGTCATTTCAGATTACTCCGGTGCGGATGGCTGCCACGGTAAGCGCTCTGATTAATGGGGGAAAGAGCATTACGCCTCATTTTGGTATGAAAGTGCTGGACAAAGACGGAAAAGAAATTAAAACATTTCAATATAAAAAAGATGATCGGATTGTATCAGAAGAAACTTCTGCGTTAATGCGAGGAATATTGGAAAGCGTAGTGTCGGAAGGCTCTGGAAAGAATGCCTATATTGATGGATATCGAATCGGGGGGAAGACGGCAACTTCACAGACATTGCCGCGGAGCGCGAGAAAATATATTTCTTCCTTTATTGGGTTTGCTCCGGCAGATGATCCGCAGATTCTTGGCATGGTCATTATCTACAATCCGCAGGGAATTTATTATGGGGGAACGATTGCAGCGCCGATTCTTAGGGAAATCTTTGAAAATGTTCTTCCATATATGGGACTGGAGAAAGATCCGGCAATTATGCGGGAGACAAAAGAGGAGTAATTGGTACATTTCAATGGAGACAGATCATCGCAAATGTGGCAGAATAGTTGAAAACAGAGGGAAAATAAGGTATACTGAATAAGTTAAAAAAACAAAAGAGATAAAGAGGTGGCGTATGAATTATTATATCATAGTAATACCAGTATTGATTTCGTTTGTACTCAGCGTGCTGATGGGGCCGGTTGTGATTCCGTTTCTGCGCAGATTGAAGATGGGGCAGACAGAACGTGTAGAAGGTGTCCAATCGCATTTGAAGAAAGCCGGAACTCCTACAATGGGCGGTGTGATGATCTTGATCAGTGTACTTGTAACATCCCTGTTTTATGTGAAGGATTACCCGAAGATCATCCCGGTACTTTTTGTGACGGTCGGATTTGGTTTGATCGGATTTCTGGATGATTATCTGAAAGTTGTAATGAAACGCTCTGATGGACTATTTCCGATGCAGAAGATGGCGCTTCAGATCGTTGTTACGGCTGTGTTTGCATTTTACCTTGTGAAGTTTACAGATGTTTCGCTGACGATGCTGATTCCGTTTTCAGGAGGAAAATATCTGGATATTGGCTGGCTTGCGATCCCACTGCTGTTTATTGCGGTGATTGGTACTGTAAATGGTGTGAATTTCACAGACGGTCTGGATGGTCTGGCATCAAGTGTTACAGTTCTTGTAGCTACGTTTTTCACGGTCATTGCTGTTGGAACAAAGAGCGGACTGGAGCCGGTTACATGTGCGGTTGTCGGAGCGTTGCTTGGATTCTTATTGTTTAATGTTTATCCGGCAAAGGTATTCATGGGAGATACCGGTTCACTGGCGCTTGGAGGATTTGTTGCATCCACAGCGTATATGCTGCAGATGCCGATCTTCATTGTAATTGTGGGAATGATCTATTTTGTGGAAGTTCTTTCTGTTATGATCCAGGTTACATATTTTAAAAAGACCGGAGGAAAGCGTTTCTTTAAGATGGCACCGATCCATCATCATTTTGAATTATGCGGATGGTCAGAGACAAGAGTTGTTGCGGTATTTTCAATTATTACTGCAATTCTCTGTCTGATCGCGCTGTTGGCGTTATAGGAGGAAGAATCATGGATGTTAGAGGTCAGAATGTACTTGTATTCGGTTCCGGAAAGAGCGGGATCGGAGCATGCCGTCTGTTGGAACACCAGGGCGCTTCCGTCATTCTCTACGATGGAAATGCAGCGCTTTGTGCAGAGGAATTAAAAGAGAAAATAGGGTGTGACAGTATTGAAGTCATACTGGGAGAACTCCCGGAAGAAGTGATTGAGAAACTGACGCTGGCTGTACTAAGTCCGGGTGTGCCGACAGATATTGAACCGGTAAACCGCATGCGGGAAAAGGGCGTGAAGATCTGGGGAGAGATTGAACTTGCCTATACATATGGCAAGGGAGATGTACTTGCCATTACCGGTACAAATGGAAAGACGACAACAACGACATTGCTCGGAGAGATTATGAAAGCATGGAAAGAAAGTGTCTTTGTTGTTGGGAATATCGGAAATCCATATACAGAAGAAGTGGAGAAGATGACCGGGGAGAGCGTGACTGTTGCTGAGATTTCCAGTTTTCAGCTTGAGACAATTGAGAAATTCTGTCCGAAGATCAGTGCGATTCTGAATATTACACCGGATCATTTGAACCGGCATCATACAATGGAGGCTTACATTGAAGCAAAGAAAGCCATTGCAAAGAATCAGGGTGCAGAAGAATACTGTGTGCTTAACTATGAGGATGAAGCGCTTCGCTCGTTTGGAGAAGAGATTCAGACAAATGTATTTTATTTTAGCAGCAGAAGAACACTGTCAAGAGGAATTTATCTGGAAAATGGCAATATGATATATAGAGACGGCGAACAGGTGACTCTCTGCCATGTAGAGGAACTGAAACTTCTCGGTGTGCATAATTATGAGAATGTAATGGCAGCAGCAGCTATGGCACTGCTTTATAAAGTACCGGTGGAAGTGGTTCGAGAAGTGATTTTAAAGTTTACCGGAGTAGAGCATCGGATTGAGTTTGTTGCAGAGAAACATGGAGTTTTCTATTACAATGATTCTAAAGGAACAAATCCGGATGCAGCAATCCGTGGGATACGGGCGATGAACCGTCCAACGTGTCTGATCGGCGGAGGATATGATAAGGAATCGGAGTACGATGAATGGATTCAGGCATTTGACGGAAAAGTAAAAAAATTTGTTCTGATTGGTAAAACAAGAGAAAAGATAGCTGCCTGTGCCAGAAAATACGGATTTCCGGAAGAGGATATTCTTATGGCAGACACTTTTGAAGAGGCAGTGGCATTCTGTACGGCGAATGCACAACCGGGAGACGCAGTGCTTTTATCACCGGCATGCGCAAGCTGGGGAATGTTCAAAAATTATGAAGAACGTGGAGATAAATTCAAAGAACTTGTAAATGCATTATAGGGAGTGATGAACGATTGCCGCGTTCCGATAAAAAGAAAACATACGATACAACACTGCTTGTAATTGTATTTCTGCTGGCGGGGATAGGACTTTTAATCCTTTACAGCACAAGTGCATATAACGGGCGTGTGAAATTCCATGATTCTTTTTACTATTTGAAAAAACAGGCTTTTGCCACACTACTTGGATTTGGGATGATGTTTCTTACCGCGAAGATTGATTATCATATATGGCGGCCGTTGGCGCTGCCGGGATATCTGCTTGCGATTGCGTTGTCTACAGCCGTATTGTTTGTGGGAGAAGAGATTAATGGGTCCAAAAGATGGTTATCTTTGGGCCCTTTGTCATTTCAGCCGTCTGAATATGCAAAGGTAGCGCTGATTCTCTATCTGGCCTGTATCGTTGTACAAAATGTAAAAAAGATTGACCGGATCGGGACGTTGATCCGGATTATGCTTCTGGTGCTTCCGATCGTAGGACTTGTAGGCTCTAATAACTTGAGTACGGCAATTATTATTCTTGGGATTGCGGTTATTTTGATTTTCATCGCAAGTCCGAAATACGGACAGTTTATATGGATGGGGGCAGCCGGAGCAGGATTTCTTGGGATTTTTCTTGCGCTGGAGAGCTATCGTCTGGAACGGATTGCAATCTGGAGGCATCCTGAACTTTATGAAAAAGGGTATCAGACATTGCAAGGGCTTTATGCCATTGGCTCCGGAGGGCTGTTCGGCGTGGGACTTGGGAAAAGTATTCAGAAACTCGGGTTTGTACCGGAAGCGCAAAATGATATGATTTTTTCTATTATCTGTGAAGAACTTGGTCTTGTCGGGGCGAGTACGATCATTATTTTGTTTCTTATATTAATCTGGCGTTTCTTCGTAATTGCGACAAAGGCAAAGGATCTCTTTGGGGCGCTGATTGCATCAGGAGCTATGGCGCATATGATGATTCAGGTCATTTTAAATATTGCGGTCGTTACCAATAGTATTCCAAATACCGGGATCACACTTCCGTTTATTAGTTATGGAGGAACTTCTGTCATGTTTCTTCTGATTGAGATGGGGCTTGTATTGAGTGTTTCAGCCACAATCACATAGAGGATAAAAGACATAAGAGATGAGTTGTGAAGCCGGCTTCCTTGTGGTTGGAAAAGTTTGTTGGAAGTTTTGCGGGAAAAAGGGGTTGGCGAAGAATCGGAAGTCTGATAGAATAAAAAGGATACCAGAAGAAACAGCAATGCGAGGAGGATCTGTTATGGAAGGAGAAAAACGAAGGATAAAAGGAAAAATCGTGCGTCAGATCTATGCAGTTCTGATTATACTTCTAGGCCTTCTGATTCTGGGAATGAGTGTTGTGATTTTATTTCACACAAAAGAGATTGAGGTTGGCGGATTGGAATATGCTTCCGACACGGAAGTCATAGAATGGGTAAAGCAGGATGAGATGTCTGCAAATACACTTTATCTGCTTTGGAAATATCGCATGCAGAAACCGGAGCTCCTTCCGTTTATAGATGAGGTAAAGGTTACGTTAAAGTCTCCCTGGTCAGTCAAGATAAATGTTACGGAGAAAAAAATTGTCGGATATATTGCAGCGGAGGAAGGCTATTATTATTTTGACAAGGAGGGACTTGTTGTATTCCAAAATGAAGTACCATTGGAAGAGGTTCCGTGTATTGAAGGAATGGAAGTGGAAGAGAAAAAGCTGTACCATCAATTAAAGACTGCAGACAATAAGGTGTTTGCACATATTCTTGATGTAACACAGCTTTTGAAAAAGGAAGAATTAAAACCGGACAGAATTTTAAGTGACGGAAAGAATGTAACGCTGTATTTTGGCGCAATTTGTGTGGAGCTTGGTTCAGGAGGTTATGCCAATAAAGTTGTACAGCTTCCGGCAGTGCTTGGGAAGCTGGAAGGTCAGACCGGAATTCTGCAGATGAAGTATTATAATGCAGACAGTAAATATATTAGTTTCCGCCGGACGGATCCGGAAGCGGAGGCGGCAAAAGCGGAAGCAGAAGCTGCAGCAGCAGAGGCAGCCCGGCAGGAAGCTGAAAATCAGGAAGAAGGAGCCGGGGATGCGCAAGAGAACGCAGAAGAAGACGGCATGACAGATGACGGCATGGGAGATAATATCGACAGCAGCGATACATCCGGGGAGGACTACGGAAGCGATTCCGGAAGTGACTCGGGAGAAGATTCTTATGAGGGAGAAGATTATTAAATTCCAAAGAAAAAGAAATGCATTTTAAGAAACAAAAAATATTCCCGTAAAAAGCATAAAAATTTAGAAAAATAGAAAAAATGCTATTGATTATTTTCCAGAAAACTTATATTATATAACTATGTGGACATTGCACTATTAAAATAAGAAAAGGCAGCAAGGGAAGTATAAAGATAAAAGGTGACAAAGGAGGAGAAACTCTTGTTAGAAATTAAGACAAATGAATCAGAAGCAGCAGCAAGAATTATAGTGGTTGGTGTCGGTGGAGGCGGAAATAACGCAGTCAACCGAATGATAGATGAACAGATCGTTGGTGTTGAATTTATCGCGATCAACACAGATAAACAGGCACTTCAGTTATGTAAGGCTCCGACATTAATGCAGATTGGAGACAAGCTTACAAAAGGACTTGGTGCAGGAGCAAAACCGGAGATCGGTGAGAAAGCAGCAGAAGAAAGTGCAGAAGAAATCCAGGCAGCATTAAAAGGCGCAGACATGGTATTCGTTACATGTGGTATGGGCGGCGGAACAGGAACAGGTGCAACTCCTGTTGTTGCGAAGATCGCAAAAGACATGGGTGCTTTGACTGTAGGTGTTGTTACAAAACCATTCCACTTTGAGTCTAAGACTCGTATGAACAATGCGTTATCAGGAATTGAGAAATTAAAAGAAAATGTAGATACATTAATCGTCATCCCGAATGACAAGCTTCTTGAGATCGTTGACAGAAGAACAACAATGCCGGAAGCTTTAAAGAAAGCGGATGAAGTACTTCAGCAGGGTATTCAGGGAATCACAGACCTGATCAATGTACCGTCTCTGATCAACCTTGACTTTGCCGATGTTCAGACAGTTATGACAGACAAAGGTATTGCTCATATCGGTATCGGTTATGGTAAGGGTGATGAGAAAGCATTGGATGCAGTAAAAGAGGCTGTAGCAAGTCCATTGCTTGAGACAACGATTGCAGGTGCTTCTCATGTTATCATCAATATTTCCGGAGATATTTCTCTTATGGATGCAAGTGATGCAGCAGAATATGTTCAGGATCTTGCAGGAGAAGAGGCAAATATCATCTTTGGTGCGATGTATGATGATTCTAAGACAGATGAAGCAATCATTACAGTTATCGCTACAGGTCTTCATACAACCGGAGGCGCAGCAGCAAAATTGAAATCAAGACTGGAAGGACAGCGTCAGGCATCCGTATTTGGCGGACAGCAGGCTCCTCACCAGGGAACACAGAGAGGTCTTGATTACAGCATGGCACCGGGACAGTATGCGACACCGCATTACACACCGGGACAGTATTCTCAGAGAACATCTGATCAGGCTCCTTCTTTCAATCAGCCAAAGGCTCCGCAGGGAAGCAGAGTGAAAGAACAGTCCATTAAGATTCCGGATTTCTTTAAGAGATAAGAAATGTTATAAAAGAATCAGAACATAATCAGAAGAGTCATTGTGACAGGCAGAACAATTGCCGTCCGATGACTCTTTTTTTGGTTACATAGAAAATCTCTTTGGAATCCTATGTAATCGAAAACACATTTCCTGTAAAAAGGAGCAGATAGCAGTTCCTGTCGAAAGATTTCCGGTTTTTCTTACTGCATCTGACAAAATTCTAAAACATTTTATTCTATAATAAACGTTGCTTGCATACCAAATCGATTTTGTATCAAAAGAAGAAAGAGGGCGGAACATGTATTATGAATTGTATATAGATGTCTTGTTTCTCGTAAATTTTATGATGGATTATCTGCTTTTACTGGCAGTAAGCAGAATCCTCACATGTACTGCCACACATGTGTCAATCTTTGCGGGAGCATTTATGGGAGCAATATCTACCTGTGCGGTTATCTGCATACCGGGGCATCATTTTCTGATGAAATTCATTTTGTTCCATATTGTCATAAATACTATTATGATTCGAGCAGGACTTAAAATCAAGGAAAGAAAAAAGTTTCTTCAAGCGTATTTACTCCTTTACATATGCGCTTTTTTTCTGGGAGGTGCGATGCAGTTTCTCGGGAGTCATGTGAAAACAGCGGGGCTTTTTGTGCTGATTGCTGCAATCAGTTATGAAGTGATGCAGGGAGCTTTCTGGATGCTGGCACAACTGCGGAGTATTCAGAATTACAGATGCAAAGTGACGGTGTATTTGAATGGAATTTCCCATACCGTAGAAGCGCTGATTGATACTGGAAATCAGCTCTGTGATCCGATTACAAAAGTACCGGTTCATGTACTGGGTGCAGAGGTACTGCCAAAGGAGTGGAAGAGACAGAAGGTGCAGGGAATTCGCATGATTCCATTTCATTCTGTTGGAAAGAGTGAAGGAATGATTCCGGCGATTTTTGCAGAAAAGATGGTTGTAGAATCGGGAAAAGAGAGTATCTGTATTGAGAAACCTTTAATTGGAATCTGCCAGGAAAAAGCGGTTTTTCAGGGGAGCTGCCAGATGATTTTAAATCCTGATATATTTTAGGAGGGATAGGAAAATGGTCATTAAAGTTGCCGTACCACACCAGTTTAAATTTAAAGTGATTCCAAATCTTCGGACATTGCTGTTTCAGAAAGAACAGGAAGTACATTATATCGGCGGTTCGGAGGTGCTTCCGGCGCCGCTGGAGGCAGAAAAAGAAAATGAAGCAATCAGGAATCTTGGATCGGAATACGATGAAGAGGCAAAAAAGCTTCTGATTGAACATAATCTTCGGTTAGTTGTTTATATTGCAAAAAAATTTGACAATACGGGAGTAGGAGTGGAAGATCTGATCTCGATTGGAACCATTGGGCTGATCAAAGCAATCAATACATTTAATCCTTGTAAAAATATTAAATTGGCTACATATGCTTCCCGCTGTATTGAAAATGAGATTCTCATGTATCTGCGCAGAAACAGTAAGACAAAAATGGAAGTCTCGATAGATGAGCCGCTTAATGTGGACTGGGACGGAAATGAACTGCTGCTGTCGGATATTTTAGGTACAGAGGAAGATACGATCTACAAGGATATGGAGACAGAAGCAGAGAGGAAAGTGCTGATCCGGGCGATTGGAAAGCTGTCTGACCGTGAGCGTACGATTGTGATGATGAGATTTGGGCTGAATGAACCGGATGGGAAAGAAAAGACACAGAAAGAAGTTGCAGATCTTCTTGGAATCTCTCAGTCTTATATATCCAGACTGGAGAAAAAAATCATGCAGCGGCTTCGAAGAGAAATTGTCAGATATGAATAAAAATATGTTAAAAAATATTATATTTTTGTAAAATATAAAAAAATAGTCAGATTTATGATATAATATTGGAAGATAAATGCTTTTGACATAATATTATGACTGACAAAGGGGGTTGAACTTATGAAATTAACATTCATAGGAGCAGCGCATGAGGTGACAGGAAGCTGTCATTTACTGGAAACGAACGGGAAACACATTTTGATTGACTGTGGTATGGAGCAGGGGCCGGATTTGTATGAGAATCAGGAACTGCCGGTAACAGCAGGGGAAATCGATTATGTACTTTTAACACATGCACATATTGATCATTCAGGTTTGCTCCCTTTGCTTTATAAAAATGGATTTACAGGACAGATTGTTACCACATTTGCTACAGCAGATCTTTGTAACATTATGCTTCGTGACAGTGCCCATATTCAGGAATTCGAGGCTGAGTGGCGTAACCGTAAGGCAAGGCGTTCCGGAGCAGAATTATATGAGCCATTGTACAAGATGCAGGATGCTTTGGGGGCAATCGAACATCTTGCACCGTGCGGCTATAACCAGATCATAGATCTGTGTGATGGTGTCCGGGTAAGATTTACAGATATAGGACATTTGCTTGGATCGGCAAGTATTGAAATCTGGATCAAGGAAGCGGATGTGGAGAAGAAGATTGTCTTTTCCGGTGATGTAGGTAATGTGAATCAGCCGATTATTAAAGATCCGACACCGGTAAGATCCGCAGACTATGTTGTGATTGAATCCACTTATGGCGACCGGACGCACGGAGATGAGATACCGGATTATGTGACAGAATTTACAAGAATCCTTCGGGAGACATTTCAAAAAGGCGGCAATGTTGTCGTACCTTCCTTTGCGGTTGGCCGTACGCAGGAACTGCTGTATTTCATTCGTGAGATCAAAGAGAAGAATCTGCTTCCGGAATTTCCGGGCTTTGAAGTGTATGTGGACAGCCCGCTTGCAATTGAAGCAACGCATGTATTTACAAAGAATATGAGGGAGTGCTTTGACGAAGATGCACTGGCTCTTGTGAATGCGGGAATCAACCCGCTGATCTTTCCGGGATTAAAGACAACGATTACAAGCGAAGAGTCAAAACAGATCAATGCAGACGAGCGGCCGAAAGTAATCATTTCCGCTTCAGGTATGTGTGAAGCAGGTCGGATTCGCCAGCATTTGAAACATAATCTCTGGAGAAAAGAGAATACGATTCTGTTCGTCGGATATCAGGCAGTAGGAACGCTTGGACGTAAGCTCCTTGAGGGAGCCCAGGTTGTGAAGCTCTTTGGAGAGACGATCGAGGTTCATGCGAGGATCGAATCTCTTCGCGGTATCAGTGGTCACGCAGATATGAATGGACTGCTTGGATGGCTTGATGGATTTGAAAAGAAACCGGAGCAGGTATTTGTAGTACATGGCGAGGATCAGGTTACAGATTCCTTTGCCCAGACGATTACGGACAGATTTGGGATTTCGGCATTTGCACCGTATTCCGGCGGAATGGTAGATCTCGCTTCCGGAAAGATTCTGACAGAAGGCGTAAAACAACCGAAGAAGAGTGTTGAGAAGCCGTCTACTGCAAGAGCACGCAGTGCATTTGAACGTGTCATTGCAGCTGCAAGACGCCTCATGAATGTTGTTTTGAAGAATGAGGGGCTTGCCAATAAAGATCTGGCGAAGTTTGAATCCCAGATTCATAATCTGGCTGATAAATGGGACAGAGATGATGTGGATCTGTAAAGAAATAAGATCAGAAGAGTTTGTCAAGGTCTATTAATTTTTATATTTTCCTTAGAATTGTATAGAAGCGCCGGTATAGGTGAAGAATCTTAGAAAGAAATCTTTCTAGGAGGATACTAGCATGGCGCTAAATAAAGTGGAAATATGCGGTGTCAATACGTCAAGTCTGCCGCTGCTAAAAGAGGAAGAAAAAGACGCTCTGTTTGAGCGGATCAAGGCAGGAGATGAAGCGGCAAAGGAAGAATATATCCGCGGGAATCTCAGACTGGTTCTGAGTGTAATTAAGCGTTTCTCCGGCAGCAACGAAAATGCGGACGATCTGTTTCAGATTGGATGTATTGGGCTGATTAAGGCAGTGAATAATTTTAATACAGAACTGGATGTAAAGTTTTCTACTTATGCGGTTCCAATGATTATCGGAGAGATTCGCAGATATATGAGAGACAATAATTCAATCCGTGTCAGCCGATCGCTCAGAGACACCGCTTATAAAGCAATTTATGCGAAAGAAAGTTATGTGAAAAGAAATTTAAAAGAGCCAACGATTCAGGAGATCGCAGAAGAGATTGGAATTTCAAAAGAAGATATCGTATTTGCGCTTGATGCGATCCAAAGTCCTGTCAGTCTGCAGGAGCCGGTATATAATGACAGCGGCGATGCAGTCTATGTGATGGATCAGATCAGTGATAAAAAGAACCGGGAGGAAAATTGGATAGAGGAGCTGTCTCTTCAGGCGGCAATGAACCATTTGAATCCGCGGGAGCGTTATATTATCGAGCTTCGCTTTTTCCATGGGAGAACGCAGATGGAAGTAGCGGAGGATATTCACATTTCCCAGGCGCAGGTCAGTCGTTTGGAAAAGAATGCGCTGAGAACAATGAAGCATTATTTAGAGTAGCCGAATTTGTAAGCACATACAGGAATAAAAAATGCAGCCCCTGCATATACTGTAATGTAAGGGGTTGATAGAAAGCATGTGTGCGGAAAAAAGAAAACGGTTCCTGAAAAAAGCGGGAATTGCAGCGATCATCTTATTGAGCATCATCGTGCAGACGGCAAGCTCGGCAATGTTTTAATGCCGGGGTTGCCGTTTTTCGTTGCAAGCAAAGCCTGAGCGTGTTATCATGTTTCCGAAAGGATGTGGCAGGAATGAATGTATGTATATTTGATCTGGACGGAACGCTGACAGATACACTGGAATCGCTTGTATATGCGACGAATCAGACGTTGGAAAACTTAGGACTGAATCCGATCACAGTGGAGCAATGCCGGACATTTGTGGGAAACGGTGCGAGAAAATTAGTGATGGCTGCACTGGAAGCAGGAGGAGACAGAGAACTTACACATATGGAAGAAGCAATGGAATTGTATCTAAAGATATTTTCTGAGAACTGTCTTTATCATGTGAAGCCGTATGAAGGAATTTTAGAATTACTAAAAGATCTGCAGGAGAGAGGAATACGTCTTGCGGTACATTCGAATAAACCGCATGAACAGGCGGTAGATGTCGTGAGAAATATTTTCGGAGACGGGATTTTTGATGTTGTACAGGGACAGGAGGAAGGTCTTGCGCGAAAACCTGATCCGGCCGGAGTTGTACGGATTGCCGGACAGATGGACGTGGATATCAAGGAATGTATTTACATTGGAGATTCGGAAGTAGACATTCAGACCGGGGCAAATGCAGGCATTCCGGCAGTCGGAGCAGCCTGGGGATTTCGCGGCAGAACGCTTCTTTCTGAGGCGGGAGCAAAAATAATAATTGACAGACCGGAAGAATTGCTGCATTATGTTTAATATAGGACATATGAGGAGGAGAGACAATGTACGAATATGATGAAGAATGTTTAAGAGTATTCTTAAAGAAACAGGCACAGTTATTTGATGAACCGGTGGCAGAGACACTTGAGGAAGCAGAAGCGTTTCTGGAAGATTGTATGGCTGTTGTCGTAGATTCCGTGAAGGAAGTGAAAGAATACCTTGATGAAGCAGGAATGGATGTGGATGGTATGAGTGATGAAGAGATCGAAGAAGCATCCGAAGTATTCGCATTATCTGACGGACGTTATCTGATCGTAGAAGGATAACAGAGGAATCCAGAAGGTCCGGATTCGGACGACAGGAAAGAAGCCACAGTTTTATGACGCTGTGGCTTTTTTCAATGCTGTCTCGATGGCATCTAAAATGATGCGGGAAGTATACGGATTATCTTCAGAACAGGAAATGTCTTCAAGGGATTGTTTCTCGCAGATTTGTTCTGCAATTTCTTCAATAGTTGGCTGGATAAGAGGAAACATAGTAGTGACAGCTTCACTCAGATTGACAAAGCGAATGGAGTTGATTTTGTTTTTATCAACAGTAACTTCTACTTCCAGTTCCATATTGTTTAAAGTAATCCCCGAAGTATACACACCTGGCACATAGGAGGCGCTTTTGGAGGCGTCTTTTTTGTGACCGGAACCGAACATAAAGAAGAGAAAAAGGATGAGAAGAATTGTCAGAACAGCGAAAATGACAGTGTAGATAATTTCCTTCATATGAAGTACAACGATTTTAGTTTTTGAATTCATACAGGCCTCCTGATTCATGAAAAATTCTGATGTTGTTTTTAATAATATATGAGACAGCGCAGAAAAGTATTCATAATCATGGGCTTAGGAATAGATTAAGAAAAGAGAGGAAGATAGAAGATGTTTATTATTGTAGGACTTGGAAACCCGGGAAAAGAATATGAAGGTACAAGACATAATGCGGGATTTGATGTCATAGACAGACTGGCAGATCAATATCATATTTCTGTAGAGGAGCGCAAGCACAGAGCTTTCTGCGGGAAGGGCGTGATCGGAGGACAGAAGGTAGTTCTTGTGAAGCCACAGACATACATGAATCTTAGTGGGGAGAGTGTAAGGAGTATTGTAGATTACTATAAGATTGATGAAGAAAGTGAGCTGCTTGTAATCTTTGATGATATCAGTCTTGATGTAGGACAGATCCGTATCCGGAAAAAAGGAAGTGCGGGAGGGCATAATGGGATTAAAAATATTATTGCTCAGCTTGGGACAACGGAGTTTCAGCGAATTAAGGTCGGAGTTGGTGAGAAGCCAAAACACTATGATCTGGCAGATTATGTGCTTGGACATTTTTCCAAAGGAGAACGGGAAATTATGGAAGAGGGCTATGAAAGAGCAGTAAAAGCAGCAGAACTGATTGTAGCCGGAGCAATTGAAGAAGCAATGAATGAATATAACAAAAAAGTTGTTGTAAAGGAGTCTTAAGATGAAGGCTTTTGTAGAGCCGCTCTATGAGCTGGCAGAATTTGAGGAAATCAGAAAAAAGAGTAAGACAGGCGGTGGAATGCTGCTTCTCTCAGGTTGTGTTACTTCTCAGAAGACACATATGATGTATGCGCTGAGTGAAGGATTCCGACACAAATTAATCATCTGTGCCAGTGAATCTAAGGCGAAGGAGATGTTTGAGGAGTATCGGTTTCTTGATTCAGACATTTACTATTATCCGGCAAAGGATCTTCTCTTTTATCAGGCAGATATCCGGGGAAAAGAACTGATCCGGGAGAGAATGGAAGTGCTTCAGGCATGGATGGAGGAGGAACAGCTGACGGTTGTTACAAGCTTTGACGGTTTTATGGATTCTCTGATCCCACCGGAAGAGATGAAGAAGCGAGTGATTCGGATTGGGGCAGCAGATGAACTGGATCTTCAGAGTATGGAAGAGTGTCTTGTAAAATTCGGATATGACAGGGAAGTACAGATTGAGGCGCCGGGACAGTTTGCAGTGCGCGGAGGGATTCTTGATATTTATCCATTGACGGAGGAAGTACCAATCCGTATTGAACTGTGGGGAGATGAAGTGGATTCCATCCGTACTTTTGATGTGGAAAGCCAGCGTTCTATTGAGAATCTGGAAGAGGTTCTGATCTATCCGGCAACAGAGTTTCCGGAAGAAGAGGCAAAAAGAAAGTCATTTCTTGAGTATTTTGATGCGAAAGATACGATTTTGTTTCTTGATGAGCCGTCGAGATTGCTGGAAAAGGGCAATGCGGTAGAGGAAGAGTTTGTTCAGGCGCAGACCAATCGATTTGAGAGTGGCTATCATGTATCAGAGGAAGAAATGAAACTCTTTTCGGTAAAAGAGATTGTAAAGAAGATGAACGGATTTTCCATGATAGGATTCTCTATGTTAGATACGAGAAATCCGGAATTTCAGCTCAAAGACAGTTATCTGCTGACAGCAAAGGGGGTAAATCCCTATAACAATAGTTTTGAGACGTTGACAAGAGATCTGAAGCGGCTGAAACGAAGCGGCTACCGGGTAATTCTTCTGTCAGGTTCCAGGACGAGGGCAAAACGTCTTGCGGAGGATCTGAGAGACTATGATCTGAGCAGTTTCTACAGTGAAGATCAGGAACGGGCAGTAGGAGCGGGAGAGATTATGGTGTCTTATGGCCATGTGACGGAAGGATATGAGTATCCGATGCTGAAATTCATGGTCATTTCAGAGACGGACATTTTCGGAAAAAAGAAAAAGAAACGGAAACGTAAGACGTATGACGGACAGCGGATACAGAGCTTCTCAGAATTGAAGATTGGAGACTATGTGGTACATGAAACACATGGACTCGGAATTTATCAGGGAATTGAGAAGATGGAAGTGGACCGGGTAGCAAAAGACTATATTAAAATTGCTTATGCGGCAGGAGGAAATCTCTACATTCCTGCAACGCAGCTTGATCTGATCCAGAAATATGCCAGTGCGGATGCAAAGACGCCGAAGTTAAATAAGCTTGGCGGAACGGAGTGGAAAAAGACAAAAGCCCGTGTGCGTAGCGCCGTGCGGGATATTGCGAAAGACCTGGTAGCGCTTTATGCTGCAAGACAAAAAGAGCAGGGATTCCAGTATGGGCCGGATACGATCTGGCAGCAGGAATTTGAGGAAATGTTCCCGTTTGAGGAGACAGATGACCAGCTGGCAGCGATTGCGGCTACGAAGGAAGATATGGAAAGTACGAAGATTATGGACCGCCTTGTCTGCGGAGATGTGGGATACGGAAAGACGGAGATTGCGATCCGGGCAGCATTTAAAGCAGTGCAGGAAAGTAAACAGGTTGTATATCTTGTTCCGACAACGATTCTGGCTCAGCAGCATTATAATACATTTTTACAGAGAATGAAGGAATTTCCGGTGCGGGTGGATCTGCTCTGCCGTTTCCGAACAAGCGCCCAGCAGAAAAAAACGATAGAGGATACGAAAAAAGGACTGGTAGATATTTTGATCGGAACACACCGGCTTCTGAGCGATGATATTGTGTATAAAGATCTGGGGCTGCTAATTATTGATGAGGAGCAGCGGTTCGGGGTACAGCATAAGGAAAAGATCAAAAAATTAAAAGAAAACGTAGACGTACTGACATTGACAGCGACACCAATCCCGCGGACGCTTCACATGAGTCTGATCGGAATTAGAGATATGAGTGTTCTGGAAGAAGCGCCAATGGACCGTATGCCGATTCAGACGTATGTGATGGAATATAGTGATGAGATGGTGCGGGAGGCGATTGAACGTGAGATTTCCAGAGGAGGACAGGTATATTATGTGTACAATCGCGTCAACGATATTGAAGAAATCACAGATCGGATCAGGAAACTTGTTCCGGATGCAGTCGTAGAATATGCCCACGGGCAGATGCGGGAACATCAATTAGAAAAAATTATGTTTGAATTTATTAATGGTGAGATTGATGTGCTCATTTCCACAACAATCATTGAAACCGGACTTGACATTTCCAATGCCAATACAATGATTATTCACGATGCAGATCGCTTCGGTCTGTCGCAGCTTTATCAGCTTCGCGGCAGGGTGGGACGTTCTAACAGGATGGCGTATGCATTTCTTCTCTATAAACGTGATAAGCTGCTGAAAGAAGTGGCAGAGAAAAGACTGGCGGCGATCCGTGAGTTTACCGATCTTGGTTCCGGTTTTAAGATCGCAATGCGTGATCTGGAGATCAGAGGCGCAGGAAATCTGCTTGGAGCGGAACAGCATGGACATATGGAAGCAGTGGGATATGATCTGTACTGTAAGATGCTGAATGAGGCGGTGAAACATCTAAAAGGAGAACGGGAAGAGGAAGAAGATTTTGTGACAACACTGGATCTGAATATCGATGCCTTCATTCCTTCGTCTTATATTGCAAATGAATATCAGAAGCTTGACATTTATAAGAGGATTGCAGCAATCGAATCAGAAGAAGAAATGGATGATATGATCGAGGAGCTAATTGACCGGTTTGGAGATATTCCGAGAAAGGTACAGAAACTTTTAAATGTGGCGCTGCTGAAATCTCTTGCCCACAGCGCTTATGTGGCAGCAGTAGAACAAAAGGGAGATGTATTTCAGTTTACAATGTACGAAAAAGCGAAAGTCAACGCACAGCAGATTCCGGTACTTCTGCAGAAATATAAAGGAGAGCTGCAGTTTAAGGTAGAGACGCCGCCATATTTTATTTATGAGAAGAAACGTAAGAATAAGGTGGAGAAAGATGAAGATATCCTTCAGCTTGTGAAACAGATTTTGACTGATATGAAAAGTCTTTCTTTTGGCTGGCAGAAACAATAATTTACAAAGACCGGATAAACATTTCCGGGGGATTGAAAACGTGAAAAATTTGTGATAAGCATTGATACTCATAAGAAAAAGGACTATAATAGGATAGTTACTAAGTATCAGGAGGAAGAAGATGAAAGGCTTAAAGAAAAGAGCAGCAGTACTTGCGGCAGCAGCAGCGCTGGCGATTTCAGGTGTTACTGGCTGCGGGACAGTGAATGCAGATAAAGTTATTGCAAAAGTAGACGATACAGAGATCACAACGGGACTTTTAAATTTCTATGTGCGCTATCAGCAGGGTGTTTATGAGACAAATTATGCACAGATGTTGGGCGGCATTGATGCGATGTGGTCTGCAGAAGTCGGTGAAGGGAAAACATATGAGCAGTCTATGAAAGAGACATCTGTAGAGCTGCTGAAACAGATGTGCGTTCTGGAAGATCATATGGACGAATACGAAATCACTCTGACAGAAGCAGAGAAGGAAAAGATTAAGAAATCTGCCGAAGAGTTTGTAAAAGCCAATAAGGAAGAAGATCTGGAGGCAGTTTCAGGAGATGAGGAGACAGTGGAACGTCTTCTTACACTTATGACAGAGCAGAAGAAGATGCATGATGCAATTACTGCAAAAGCAGATACGGAAGTTTCTGATGATGAGGCAAGACGCAAAGGAATGCAGTATGTACTTTTCTCTTTTACAAAGACGAAAGATGATGGAACAACTGAGACAATGACAGCGGAAGAGAAAAAGGATCTGAAGAAGGAAGCGGAAGCATTTGCAAAGAGTGTCAAAAATGAAAAAGATTTTGAGGCATTTGCAGAGAAAAACGGATATTCAGCGGTAGATTCTTCATTTGGAGAAGGTACGACAGCGCCGACAGAAGATATGGTAAAACAGCTGAATGAATTAAAAGTGGGCGGAACAACAGATGTATTTGAGTCAGACAATGGTTACTATGTTGGCCGTGTAACAAGTGAACTGGATCGGGACGCAACAGATCAGCGAAAAGAAACAATTGTACAGGAACGCAAGCAGGAGAAATTCAAAGAAGTATACGAAGGCTGGGAGAAAGAAGCTGACATTACAGAAGATAAGAAACTTTTGGAGAAGCTTGACTTTGAAAAGCAGGGAGTAACGCTTAAGACGGAAGAGGCGGATGCAGAAAATGCAGACGCAGACAGTGCAGATACCGGAAGCGCTGAGGAAAGTACAGACACGACAGAAGAATAGAAAACAAAACATGTTTATGAACGGGGGCTGTCGGTTAATACCGATTTTTAGCTTCTAAATCTTAAAATAAGAATCTCCTGTAGAAATCAGTGTTTTTATACCTGATTTTCTACAGGAGATTCTTATTTTTTT
>NZ_QRVX01000021.1:0-44437 GCF_003458885.1 Coprococcus sp. AF21-14LB
GGGAAGGAATAAATTACTATATTTCGAAACAACGACAAAAATCGCTATACCCCAGTAAACATGAGGGATACAGCGATTTTTTCTTTTTCTAACTGTCAAAGATGGGATTATATATTCTGCAGTGATTTTTTGCAACTGTTATGACACATTTCATCAAATCATTCTGTTTTTAAGCATGTTATGAGCAGGATGTAATCTGCTTTAAAATTTCTAAAGACTTAAATTCCCGGCCAATATAATGCTCCATATAACGTGTCACGATTTTGCGAAGTTTACTAAGAACTTCTTCGTTGACAATAAAGTTGTACATCCGTTCCGGAGGCGCTCCGACAATATATTGAAGCGTATATAATGTAGAATTATCAAGCCCAACTCCATATCGGTCTTGCTCTCTGCAGTTTTTGCAGAGCAGCCCGCCTTTTTTTACTGAAAACACTGCCAGATTCTCTTTCTCGCCACATTCTGCACATTGAAAGACTTCCGGTCCTTCTCCATTGATCGTAATGCTTTTTAGCTCAAATATGTAACGGATCAGTTCTTTCGGAATTTTGGGACTTGTCAGCGCCCGCATTGTCTGATAAAGCAGTTTCAGCATATCTGTCTCATCATTTCCTTCTCTTGTATAGTAACCTGCCAGATCAAGAAAGTAGAAACCATAATATGCTCCTTCCACATCTGTACGCAATTCAGAAAAATAATTGGAGATATCTGCCTGCATCATATTATAGGAATTCTTTCCTTCATAGAGAAGAAATGTTCCGAAGGCGAACGGATTGACTGCCGTCAAAAGAGAGCTTCCTGTCTTTCGTGCTCCTTTCGCAAAGGCAGCAATCTTTCCCCGTTCTTTTGTCAGAAGTACGATTCTTCTGTCATATTCCCCGATTGGCGCTGCTGAAAGCACCATCCCTGTCACGGTTATCGTTTCTCTCACGTTTTTCGACTCCTGCCTGTTTGATATTGTTTTCGTTCCGGCCCGCAGAAACTACTGTCTCTGATTTGTTTTTATAGCACAAGTAATCTTCTATCCGTCCGGTATGCATAAATTCATTCCAATAATCCGATTTCATCCTGACGCACCTTCTTATATTTTTATTTCCGCCTCCAATTCAGTTCTTCTTATTCCTTTGCTGCTTTGGCGGTATAAGAGTATCGTCTCCGATTCTTCCTCGAACTATACTGTATATTTATTCCTCTTCTTCCCGATATCCGAAATTCTTCATCAGAAATTCACTGTCTCTCCAGTCTTTTTTCACTTTTACCCAGAGCTGCAGATTCACTTTACAATCCAGAAGCTGTTCAATCTCATATCTTGCGCGGCTGCCAATCTTCTTCAGCATAGCGCCCTGTTTCCCGATGATAATCCCTTTGTGGGAATCTCTCTCACAGATAATTGTCGCATCAATATCCATAATATTTTTTCTGGCTTTCATGCGGTCAATACAAACAGCAATCCCATGCGGAATCTCTTCATTGAGACAATGGAGCGCTTTTTCCCGGATAAGTTCTGCCACGATCTGCCGTTCCGGCTGATCTGTCACAGTATCTTCGTCATAAAACTGAGGGCCATATGGAAGATACTGAAAAATCGTCTTTACAAGCTCCTCTGTATTGTCCCCGTTTCTTGCTGACACCGGAACAATCTCTGCAAAATCACAGATATGACGATAGGCTTCAATAACCGGAAGGATTTCTTCTTTCTTTACCATATCTACTTTATTGATAATAAGTATGACAGGTGTCTTTGTTCTGCGAAGCTGATCTGCAATATGCTTTTCTCCTACTCCGATAAACGTAGTCGGCTCTACGAGCCAGAGCACTACATCGACTTCATTCAATGTGCGCTCTGCCACATTTACCATATATTCTCCCAATTTATTTTTGGCTTTATGAATTCCCGGTGTATCGACAAATACAATCTGTCCTGCCTCCGTTGTAAGTACCGTCTGAATCCGGTTTCTTGTTGTCTGAGGCTTCTTCGATGTGATTGCAATCTTCTGTCCGATCAGATAATTCATTAGTGTAGATTTTCCCACATTCGGTCTTCCGATCAGCGTTACAAATCCTGATTTAAAGTTTGCTTCCATAGTTCCTCCATTAATTTAATTCTTTTGTTTCCATAAAGAGATCCTGCGCACCTGCAATCTTCTCCTCGCCGCCGATCACACAGATATTTTTCTGGGAAACGACTGCCTCCACAATGTCTGCAAGCTTTCGGATATCTTCCTGTGTCGCCTCAAGAATCTGTTGACGCTCTTTCTGAATCATCTCTGCAGTAACATGATTGAGATACAGATTCATCGAGCGGCTTCCTTTGATTGCCGGTGTCATCGGCTGATCGATATTGCTGATCGTTCCAATAATATATTTCGTCATATCTCTTTCATCAATATCAAACCGGCGCAGATACTCTGCCACTCCCTCATATACCTCTAATGTATTTTTCAGATGCGGATCTCTGAATGACACAAGGTAACTGTCTCCGAGACGATTAAAACTGCTCATACAACCGTATGCACCGCCTTTTACGCGGATGTTCTGCCACAGATATTCGTAACTTAAGATCACTTTCAGAATCTGCAGCGCTCCTGTATATTCATATCCGGCATCAATAAAGTTGCCCGCAGTTGCCACATACTGTACCTTTGATGCGGTCTTAAATCCTTCATTCTTCTTCTCACAGACAATCTCTACCTGGTGTTTTTCCTTTCCATACTCTGTAAGCTTTTCTTCCAGCGCTTTTACAAGATCACATGCCTGTGAAAGTCCTTCCTTCGCTGCGGTATAACTTACGAGCAGGCGAGATGGGCTGAAAATTTCCTCTGCAAGATGTTTCAATGTCTTGATCAGCATTTCCTTCTTTTCATCAAAATGAGCTGCAAGATCGCAGATTAACTCATAGTATTCAATTCCGGCTGTCATATCTTTCAGTCTTGCAGTCGGAGAATGGTACGCCATAGCGCGCATTGCAGCAGAAACATGACCTGATGACTGAATCCGCATCTGAAGTCTTGATTTTGTCTGGGCAACAATCTCTTTCAGACGTTTCTCATCGTCCAGTTTTGAACGAAGCAGGATTTCCTCCATCATGCAAAATGCAACCGGCAGCTGATGATACAGTGCTTTTGCACGCATTTCAAATGTCGGCCGGAACTCTTTTTCTTTTACTTTTGTTACGTCTGTATACAGTTCCAGAGAAGTACCGATTCCTCCTGTCTGAGCATTGATCTCATTAAAAAGTTCTCCGTATTCATAGTTCTCTGTGTCAATCACACCAAGTACAGACTGCAAAATTCCTGTATATGGGAGCAGTTCCTCTTCAATTCCACTCATGTCAAAAATCAAGTTCACATAGCCGATGCCATTCGTTTCAATATCATGGAACACAACGGTCGTATTTCCGGCTTTGATCTCTTCATTATAAATCGGTGCAATCTCTCTGCTGATATCTTCTCGCTGCAGAACCGGGATCTTCTCCAGGTCTTCTTTCTCTGACGGTTCTTCCTGATAAGCTGTCAGCGCTTTTGTTTTCTGAACAAGTTCTTCTACTTCTTCTGCTGTCAGACTGTCTTTATATGCCTGCAGTTTCTCTTCCAGAACCGCTTCTGTCTTTGCTGTCAGACCTTTTTCCGGTTTTACGATTACAATAGCGCCATGCTGATTGTCAAGCAGATATTTCTGGATCAGTTCTTCGAAATATCCTGTATCTGCCTTTGCCTTCAGTGTTTCAAATGTATCAAGCGCTTCTACATGGATAAATGGCTTTGTATCGTCATACAGCCAGCTGTCAAAAATCTGAAGTCCGTACATCAGTCCCTTTGGAAAACTTCCGAAATCTGCTTCACGATAGCGGAACTCATGATAATTGATTCCAGCCTCCAACGCTTTTTTAGACAATCCATTTGCCACAATTGATTTTAAAGTATCTTCAATAACTTTCACAAATTCATCTTTCTGGCACGCATTGGCATTCTTTGCAATAATTGACATCATTGGCTGCAGCGTTCCATTTTCATAAGAGCCCATAATGTCTTTACCGATTCCTGCATCTACAAGCGCTTTCTTTAGCGGCGCTCCCGGTGCAGATAACAGTGCATAATCAAGAATCTGGAATGCCTGGTATAATTCTCTGTCCAGGCTGTCTCCGATCACTTTATTGTAAGAAAGATAGGTATTATCTTCTTCTGATTCTGCATTCGTAATCGAATAAGACATTACCTTTTCTGCCATCTGTGTAAATGGCTGCTGGAAAGAAATCTGCGAATCTACTTCCTGTACCGTAAAGGAAGACAGATAATGCTCATCCATCCAGTTCAGCCGTTCTTCCATATCCATATCTCCATAAAGATAAATATAACTGTTAGAAGGATGATAAAACTTTCTATGGAAATTTAAAAATTGTTCATAAGTCAGATCGGGGATATATTCCGGATCTCCGCCGGATTCATTTGCGTAAGTTGTATCCGGAAACAGTGTGTTCATAACTACACGGTAAAGCACATCTTCCGGTGAAGAAAACGCACCTTTCATCTCATTATATACAACCCCATTATAGGTAAGCTTATCATCGGCAGCTTCCAGTTGGTAACTCCAACCCTCCTGACGGAAAATCTCTTCATGTTCATAAATTGCCGGATAGAATACTGCATCCATATACACATGCATCAGATTCTTAAAATCTTTTTCATTGCAGCTTGCGACCGGATACACTGTCTTATCCGGATAAGTAATCGCATTTAAAAATGTATTCAAAGATCCCTTTACCAACTCTACAAAAGGATCTTTGACCGGAAATTCTCTGGAACCGCACAGTACTGTATGTTCAATAATATGAGGAACTCCTGTACTGTCCTTCGGAGGCGTACGGAATCCGATCGTAAATACTTTATTATCGTCATCATTCTTCACAAGTACCACTCTTGCTCCGCTTTTCTTATGACGCAGAAGATATCCTTCTGACTTCAGTCCCTCCAGTGTTTCTTTCTGGATTAATTCATATGCCGGTACATTATTCAAATTCATCATGTCACACTCCTGTTCTGTTTATTTTTCTGTATCTATATCTTTTCCAGAATCTGCATTTTCAACACAGTATAGTATAACATGAGTACATTAAAAAAGAAAGAGCGTCAAAAGACGCCCTTTCTAAAATATTTTCAAAAATTCCGCAGAATCTTATTCTGTTTTTCCGTACAGAGCAACAAGTTTGCTGAGGTATTCGTATCTCTCTTTTGCTTCCTGCTCGTTCTTAGCAAATAATACTTTTGCTTTTTCCGGATTCTGTCTTACAAGTGAATTGTAACGAACTTCACCATTTAAGAATTCCTGATAATCTCCTGTAGGAGCTTTGCTGTCAAGAGTGAACTTGTTCTCTGCAGCCGGATTGAATCTGAAGTTATTCCAGTATCCACATTCTACTGCTAACTGTTCCTCTGTCTGAGCTTTGCTCATACCTTTCTTAATACCATGGTTGATACATGGAGCATAAGCGATGATCAGTGATGGTCCCGGATATGCCTCTGCCTCTGCGATTGCTTTCACTGTCTGGTTGAAGTCAGCACCCATAGCGATCTGTGCTACATATACATAACCGTAGCTCATTGCGATACTTGCAAGGTCTTTCTTCTTCACTTCTTTACCGCCAGCTGCAAACTGAGCGATTGCACCAGTCTTAGTAGCTTTAGAAGACTGTCCACCTGTGTTAGAGTAAACCTCTGTATCAAATACCATGATGTTGATGTCTTTACCACTTGCTAATACATGGTCAACACCGCCGAATCCGATGTCGTAAGCCCATCCGTCACCACCGAAGATCCACTGAGATTTCTTAGCAAGGAAGTCTTTATTCTCAAGAAGTTCTTTCTTAGCTTCACAGTCACAATCACATGCTTCCAGAGCTGCTACTAAGTTATCTGTAGCTGTTCCGTTTGTAGCGCCGCATCCAAATGTTTCAAGATATTCTTTTGCTGCTGCAACAACTGCTTCATTCTTAGCATTTTCTGCAAGGTATTCCACTTTTGCTTTTAAGCCGTCGCGGATTGCATTCTGAGCAAGTAACATACCATAACCAAACTCAGCGTTATCTTCGAACAGAGAGTTAGACCAAGCCGGTCCTTTTCCTTCCGGTGTTACTGTGTATGGTGTAGATGGTGAAGAGTTACCCCAGATAGAAGAACATCCTGTTGCGTTAGCGATGTACATTCTGTCACCGAATAACTGTGTGATTAATTTTGCGTAAGGTGTTTCACCACAACCTGCACAAGCTCCTGAGAACTCAAGAAGAGGCTGTTTGAACTGGCTGCCCTTAACTGTTGTTTCTTTGAATTTAGCAACAACTTCTGGTTTAACCGGAATCTCACGTCCGAAATCAAAGTATTTCTGAGTTCCGACATTTGCTTCCATGTTCTCCATAACAAGAGCTTTTTCACCCTTCTTACCTGGACATACGTTAGCACAAGATCCACATCCTGTACAGTCAAGAGCTGATACAGTCATTGTGAATTTCAGTCCTGGCATACCGATCATATCAAGTGTTTCGATACCTTCCGGTGCGTTAGCAGCTTCTTCTTCTGTAAGAGCTACCGGACGGATAACTGCGTGCGGACATACATATGCACAGCGGTTACACTGGATACAGTTTTCTGCTTTCCATACTGGAATATTTACTGCAATACCACGTTTCTCAAATGCAGACGTTCCTGATGGTGTAGAACCATCAACATATTCTGTAAATGCAGATACTGGTAAAGAGTTACCTTCCTGAGCATTTACTTTAGACTGAATATTTTTAACGAAGTTTACAGCATCTTCTCTTCCGCCTTTAACTTCTGGTGTGAATAATCCTTCATCTTCAGCATCTTTCCAGCTTTCCGGAACTGTAACTTCTACAACCTGTTTTGCACCGGCTTCGATAGCTGCCCAGTTCTTCTGAACGATATCATCACCTTTTCTTCCGTAAGTTGCTTTTGCAGCAGCTTTCATTAATTCGATTGCCTGCTCTTCCGGAATAATATCAGCCAGTTTGAAGAATGCAGACTGAAGAATTGTGTTGATACGTGTAGGTCCCATACCTGTCTCGATACCGATCTTAACACCATCGATTACATAGAATTTGATGTTATGGTTAGCGATGAATGCTTTTACCTGTCCTGGTAAATGTTTCTCAAGTCCTTCTGCATCCCATGGGCAGTTCAGAAGGAATGTACCACCGTCAACTAATTCCTGAACCATGTTGTATTTGTCAATATAAGACGGATTGTGGCATGCTACAAAGTTAGCTTTCTTAATCAGGTATGTTGATTTGATCGGGCTCTTACCGAAACGTAAGTGAGACATTGTCACACCGCCTGATTTCTTAGAGTCATAATCAAAGTATGCCTGAGCATACATATCTGTATTATCACCGATAATCTTGATAGAGTTCTTGTTAGCACCAACAGTACCATCAGCGCCTAATCCCCAGAATTTACAGTTAATTGTTCCTTCCGGTGTTGTAACAAGCGGTGCACCTACTGGTAATGACAGATGTGTAACATCATCTTCGATACCGATTGTGAATTTAGCTCTGTCTTCGTTCTCGAATACTGCTACGATCTGTGCAGGTGTTGTATCTTTAGAACCTAATCCGTAACGTCCGGAGAAGATCGGAACTGCATCGAATTTTGTTCCTTTTAATGCTGCCACTACATCTAAGTATAATGGTTCGCCAAGTGCTCCCGGCTCTTTTGTTCTGTCTAATACAGAGATACGTTTTACAGAATCCGGAATCACGTCAACTAATGCCTGTGCGCAGAATGGTCTGTAAAGACGAACTTTAACAACACCGACTTTCTTGCCCTGTGCTAACAGGTAGTCAATTGTCTCATCGATTGTATCACAAGCAGATCCCATAGCAACGATAACGCTCTCAGCGTCAGCAGCACCATGGTAGTTGAATAATTTATAATCTGTACCAATTTTAGCATTGACTTTGTCCATGTATTCCTGAACGATTGCCGGAAGAGCATCGTAGTATGGGTTACATGCTTCTCTTGCCTGGAAGAAGATGTCAGGGTTCTGAGCTGAACCTCTCTGGCAAGGATGGTTAGGATTCAGGGCATGTCTGCGGAATTCAGCGATTGCGTCGAAATCTGCCATATCCTTTAAATCTTCGTAATCCCATGTCTCGATCTTCTGAATCTCATGAGATGTACGGAATCCGTCAAAGAAGTTGATAAATGGAACTTTTCCTTTGATTGCAGCAAGATGTGCAACCGGTGTTAAGTCCATAACTTCCTGTACGCTTGATTCACAAAGCATAGCGCATCCTGTCTGGCGGCATGCATAAACGTCAGAGTGATCACCAAAGATTGATAATGCATGGCTTGCAATCGCACGAGCAGATACGTTGAATACACCCGGTAACTGCTCACCAGCAACTTTGTATAAGTTAGGAATCATTAATAATAATCCCTGAGATGCTGTGTAAGTTGTTGTAAGAGCACCTGCTGCCAGTGATCCGTGTACAGTACCGGCTGCACCAGCTTCTGACTGCATCTCTGTTACCTGAACTGTACGTCCGAAAATGTTAGTTCTGCCTTGTGTTGCCCATTCATCTGTAGCTTCAGCCATAACAGATGATGGTGTAATTGGGTAAATAGCTGCGACATCTGTAAATGCATATGATGCATGAGCTGCAGCATGATTACCGTCCATGGTTTTCATTTTTCTTCCCATTGGTTTTTGTCCTCCTTTTTATCTAAACCGGACAGAGAGATCGGTCCTTCCTCAAACGCCGCCGGTTCATGTCATAACTTTATATATTGTTACATATATATCATATTATATATCCTACGTTTTTAAAAGTCCATAAAAATCTTGTTCCTTTTTACAAACAAAAGAAGATGTACATCTTTTCTGCACATCTTCTTCTCTCTGTTTATTTCCATTCTTCGATTTCTTCTAAGATCTTTTCTGTTTCCTGAAGCTCTCTTTCTTCTTCCTGTCTTCTTTTCTTTCGTTTTTTCCTTCGCTCCTGTATCTTTCGTCCTCTCACGATCAGGAACGGACATATGATTGCAGTTACACCTGCAAGCACCTGCGACACTGGCCAGCCGGTAAAAAGAAACTCCAATTGATCTGTTCTAAGTCCTTCAATAAAAAACCGTCCCACTCCGTATAAAGACAGGTATAATAAAAAGATTTCCCCTTTAAATACTCTTTTTTTATGATACCACACAAGTACGATCAAAATGATCAGACACCAGATGGATTCATACAGAAAGGTCGGATGCACCTGAATGTAAGACATGTCATCAAGCATGACAATATGTGTACGCATCTTCTCCGTAATATCAGACGCTCTGACTGCATCAATCGGAAGCTGCATCGCAAACAGCCCTTTCGTATATTCTCCAAAGGCCTCACGGTTAAAAAAGTTTCCCCAGCGTCCGATCATCTGTCCGGTTACAAGACCAATGCTGATTGTATCAAGAATCAAAGGCGCTGAAATCTTCTGCCGGCCTGCATAGACAATGATAACAATTACTGCTGCAATAATCCCGCCATAAATGGCAAGTCCTCCCTGGCGCAGATTGAAAATACTAAGTAAATGATCTTTGTAATAATCCCATGAGAAAATTACATAATAAATTCTCGCACCGATAATTCCAAAGATAATCCCATAGATTGCCAGATCAAAATAATGTTCTGTATTCTGCTTCGTCTTCTTTGCCTCGGCAACTGCCAGAATAATTCCAAGCAGCATACCGATTCCAATGATGATTCCGTAATATGCGATCTCAAATCCAAATACAGAAACAGACTTTCCCACATGCTGCAAATGGATTCCGAGCTTCGGAAAATGAATCGCATAATTCATAGTACCCCTCCTTTAACACTGCCGTCTGCTCCCATGTGATCTCTCCCCTTTGCAGCTCTTATACATTAAATCTGAACAGCATAATATCGCCGTCTTTCACGACATATTCTTTTCCTTCCAATCTTACAAGTCCCTTTTCTCTTGCAGCCGCATAAGTACCGCAGTCGATCAGATCCTGGTATGCCACTACTTCGGCACGGATAAATCCACGTTCAAAATCTGTATGGATCTTTCCGGCTGCCTGCGGCGCCTTCGTTCCATTTTTGATCGTCCATGCCCGTACTTCCGGTTCTCCTGCTGTGAGGTAACTGATTAATCCAAGTAAGTGATAGCTTGCACGGATCAGTTTCTCAAGACCGGATTCGGAAAGTCCAAGTTCCTCAAGGAACATCATTTTCTCATCATCTTCCAGCTCTGCGATTTCCTGTTCAATCTCTGCACAAACTACAAAAACCTCAAATCCTTCTCCCGCTGCATACTCTCTGACTTTTGCAACGCCAGAATTAGAAGCTCCGTCATCTGCAAGGTCATCTTCCTTTACATTCGCAGCAAAGATTACCGGTTTATAAGTCAGAAGATTATATCCGTTCAGCCATTCCTGCTCATCTTCATCATCCGTCTCAAAGCTCTTAGCAAGCCTTCCATCTTCCAGATGTGCTTTGATCCGTTCCAGAAGCGCCAGTTCCTTTGCAGCTGTCTTATCCATTCGTGCGGTCTTCGTTGTCTTTGCGATCCGACGTTCTAAAATCTCGATGTCAGAGAAAATTAATTCCAGATTAATTGTTTCAATATCACGAAGCGGATCAATATTTCCGTCCACATGGATAATATTTTCGTCCTCAAAGCAGCGCACTACATGCACGATAGCATCTACTTCACGGATATTGGCAAGGAACTGGTTCCCAAGTCCCTCTCCTTTTGAAGCTCCCTTTACAAGACCTGCAATATCAACAAATTCAATTGCTGCCGGGATGACTTTCTTTGTATGATACATCTCTGCCAGCACATCTAAACGTTTGTCCGGAACTGTTACTACTCCGACGTTCGGATCAATCGTACAGAACGGATAGTTCGCCGATTCTGCTCCTGCTTTCGTCAATGAGTTAAACAGTGTACTTTTACCTACATTCGGTAACCCTACGATACCTAATTTCATTTTTTATATTTCCTCCTATAAATCCTTTGATTTCAAGGGATTTCAGCATACTTATTTTTGCAAGTGGGCCATTTAGTGGGCCATTACATTGCCATAAGTGCTTCTGCTACCAAGTCCATTTCTTTTTTCTTTTCTTCCTCAGTAGTATGAACATATAAGTTCATTGTAATTCCAATATTCGAATGGCCCAGTAACATCTGAAGTGTTTTCGGTTTCATTCCTGCTTCAATGCATCTGGTAGCAAAAGTATGTCTCAAGATATGCATCGAAAATCTTGGAATTTTCGCTTTGTCACAGATTTTAAACAGCGCTGTATCATATGTACTGTTCTTGACCGGTGTTCCTTTTCGACACAGAAACACAAATTCTTCCCATTCTGTTGAAATTTCTGAAATCCTCTTATTCTTTTCTTTTTGTTTTTTTAGTATAACAACCGCTTCTTCTGTTAAGGGTATCGTACGGTAACCTGATTTACTCTTTGGTTCTCCGATACGCCACTCCTTTGCACTGTAACGATATTCCATACTTCTACGAATCTGAATTGTCTTGGATTCAAAATCGACATCTTCCCATTTCAATCCTACCAATTCACCTGTTCGCAATCCGGTTTGTAGTATAAAACGATATTGATTTTCATAGCTTTGATTTTCTGCGTATTGTAAAAATGTTTTTTGTATGTCTCTTGTTAAAGCAACCTTCTTCTCAGAAGCTTTCCCATATCACTTTTCACAGATTTTTTACAGGGATTGCTACACAAGACTTCATTCTCTTTTGCATACTCAAACATATTGTATAATGCAATTCTTGCCTGATAAATTGTAGATGTGCGATATCCCTGATCTACCATATCATAAAATATTTTCTGACAGTGAAGTGGTTTCACATCTGATAGTGTCATCTTCCCAATTACCGGTTTAATATTTTTAATATATCTCTCCGTATAATTGCGAACAGTATTGGAACGGACTGTTTTCTTTTTTATCCCAATCCAATAATCAAACCATTGATTGACCAGCATATCTGATGGCATTGAAATATCACTATGTTCATCCACATAAGTCGCATCTGCAATCCATGCTCTGCACTCTTGCAGCTTTTTGAATCGTTTATGTTTTCTCTTTCCAAACCGATCTACAAATCTGGCTGAGTATAATCCCGTACTTTCTTGGGATATTCCCTTGCCAAGTTCTTTGCCTTTTAAATCTTTTCCCATATTTCAGCTCCTCTCATAAGAAGCCCTAATACAGTATCTTGTATTATACCATAGCATCTTATTTTTGTGAATATTCATTTTCATCTCATCTCCTGTCATCCATCTATATTTCCACACTTTCCGAAATGAATTTTTCAAATTCTTTTCTCTTTACAAGTTTTTTCGTGCCTACGTAAAGCACAAATGGACATCTCGGTTCTTTCAAAAGACTACTTATTCTGTTTTGTCCGATATTACTGTATTCTGCTGCCTCTTCAATTGTAAGAGCAACTTTTTCACATATTGCAACATATTGTTTGTTCATAAAATCCTTTCCCTATTGTTTAACGTGTGTAGCATACACTTCTATCCGTAATACACACGATCATTCTTTGTATTCAACAACGTTTTCGCTTTTTCCATTTTCATATTTGCAATCGCTTCTCGTTTACTTGTACCTCCAACATACATTGGCGTACACATTTCTAAAATGCGGTCATAGATACGCTTTTTATCCAACATGGTCTCGCTTTTTATTTCATTCAGCGGAAGATTGGTCGTTATGATCAAAGGTCGTCCCGAACGGATCCTGCGGTCTATGACACTGAAAATAATTCCTAACGCATATTCTGAATTTCGTTCCACTCCAAGATCATCAATAATCAAAAGCTGATAGGAAGCTAATGCATTGATATATTCCGTTTTGTCTGCCAATAGAAATATATTGTCGATAATAGTATTAAAATTTGTCATCTTTACTGTTACTTCCTGCTTAAGAAGTTCATTGGCAATACACCCGGCAATAAAGCTTTTTCCAGTGCCAACCGGTCCCCAGAACAAACAGCCTATATGATTTCTTTTCATTTCATCCCAGTTCTCAACATAGTTTTTTGCTCTATGCATGACTGCATCTGACATGTCTGCATTCTCAAATGTCCACTCTTCCATTCTGCTCTCATCAAAACAGATGCTCGTATTTCTGCTGACTAATTCCCGGTGCTCTTTGTCTTTAAAATATTTTTGTTCTGCTTCATATGCTTTTCTGTCACAGGCACATTGCCTGGAATGTTTCTTCATTCCCATAAAGCCACCCTCGGGAAAAAAAGCTTCTTTCGCTTCCCCACAGACTTCGCAGTATCGCAAACCATCACTGCCTACACATACGGTATCTTCTTCTCTCATCACAAACTCTCTCCTTCCCCATAGCAATAATTTACTTCATGATATTTATTTCTTTTATATTTCTCAGTTACTTTACTAGGTGCCATATTTCCGACTCCTGCACAGCCATTTTTACAACTAGATGATGGTTGCTTTTCCGGCTCTATCACAGCCATCTTTTCAACTGCCTTATTCTCAACCGACTGTAGACCAATCTCATCAGATGGAATTTTTACATATAAATGATTGGGTTTTGAAAATCCACCGGATCTGCGAACCAATAATCCCACATCATCTAATTCCTTCAATGCTGTTTTTACAGAAGATTTGCATTTGCCGATTTGAACAGACAATTCCTCTATTGGAAATATCAGATAAACATTTCCATACTTGTCTATCCAACTATTCTTTCTCGATATTCGTGCCCGGTCATACAAAATCATATAAAGAAATTTTGCATTTTGAGAGATCGGCAGCTTTAACAAAAACTTCGGAAACTGGAAGTATTGAAGCATCTGCTCTGACTCCTTCATGTATTCATATTGCATTCTTTTTTCGCCTCGTTTCTATTTCTAATTGTTGTAAAAAACATTTTTCTGCCGGCTCAAAAATGTCCTTACACATATTCAAAAGATGAAGGGCATAAATACAGTCTCTTGATGAAAATTTTTTTATTTTTTCCTGTCAAAAATACCCTTACATAAAACGAAACGCTGAGAGGCATTTTTACAGCCCCCTGATGAAAAACTTTTTTATTTTTTCGGTTAATTGAATACTTAAAAACAAAAAACACTCACCTATTCCAGGTGAATGCCTTATCAAAATTTCATTATTTTGTTGTCTGTGACGCTTACTCAGAAACGCTTGCGTATCTGCTAAAATGTAATTGCTTGCAATTATATTTTCACGTGGGTATGGGGACGTAACCCCCATCAAGTCTGCTACTCGTAAGTAATACAAAATTGTCAAAATGACAATACTGTAATACACGGGTGGATCTTGCTCTGGTTGTAACGCATGAATTCATACAATAATAGGCCCAAATGGGTACTTTCACCATTTGAGCCTATATATTATATGTCTTTTGGATAATAGCTTAAAAAGTATCTGTCTAGACGGTATGTTTTTATCGTAGAATTGATTTTGTGGAAGGCAGTGTAGATTTATTATATTTCATCGCAGATATATTCCATTCAGTCAACATATCAACGCCTTATAGTTCATTATTTAGTCTAACCTCAAAGGTGTTGCTTGAGTCTTCATCGCAATCTTGCCCTTGGGAGCAAAATTAGGTCCCGCTATGACATCTGCAATACTCTTGATTTTTTGATCGTCGCCTTCCACTATAAGTGATAAATATTGTGTTGCTCTTGAGCATGCAACATAAAAATTTCTTTTTCCCTTTTCATCATTGAAACTAGATTCATCGATATCAACAATAATAATAACTCGGCTCTCTAAACCTTTAAATTTTTTTGCTGTAGTAAACAAAATTGATGAATTACTTTTCTCTCTTGTGATAGGAATACCCGATATCTTTGAAATATTATTCATAATAGATTCCGATTCGGTCTTCAATGTAAGAATAACTATATCGCTATAATCATAGCCATATTTATCACCTGTCAGCATTCTCAAAAGCTTAACTAATTTACCCATTGGATCCCCCTTGACAAAGGCAAGGCTGGTCTTTTCACCATTCATCATTTGTATCTTCTGGTTAAGCTCAACATCAATTACGTTATAGGCTGTTAACGCTATCTCATAAGTATTTCTGCAGTTTTTTGTCAACAACAGTCTACATTCTGATTTTTCCACCCACTCAGGTACATTTTCTGTCTGAACGACCTGATTTTTATCAAAGAATGCCAAAAATCTACCATCTTTTAATTCAGCATACTCTTTAAAATATACAATCTCTCTATCATGAAAATCTTGCGCTTCATCAATAATAACATCATCAAAATCTAAATCATCCCAACTAATACGTTCAAGAATTTCCGCACGTTTGCTCGCATCTGATAAATCTTCAGTATTATTACTATATACTGAAATTAGCGAATGAATATTGTAGTATGTAACGTTCGTATATGGGTACTTCTTTTTTAAATCAACATACAAGAACTTATTAAAACAAAGGAACAACACTTTTCGTCCTTCCTCTCCAAAATTTTTAGCTGCTTCTTTTGCAATCAAGGTTTTACCTGTTCCAGCAACCCCCTGTATGGTAGCAAAACGTTGTTCAGAAATATAATCTAAAAGTCCGGTCTGTTCCTGCGTCAATTTCAAAAACGCGTGATCCAACTCATCTTTTTTTACTGCAGGTGCAGTTATTAATTCAAAATCAGAAGCAATCGCTTCAAGAATTTTATTGAATTCATCATCTGTAATATCAACTTTCTCCCTTGAACCATAAAAATCGAAAATATCATATATTGCCTGTGCTCCCTTATCAAAACTACTAAGATCAAGTACAGCTTGTTCAGCCTCTCTGTATGCAAGCGGAAACTTCTTCATTTTCTCACCAATTTTGCATCCTGGGAACCACACAGCAACTTCAACCGGAAATCTATCGTCCAATGCCATTCTTGTTTCAGTTGCCTTGGTTATTTTTTCAAATACGCGCCTATAGTGGTATGCCCCATCAATAGCTTGTGATAAAGGATCCTTTTTCTTTTTAGGATCTAAAACAGATACTTCCTCAGTCTGGGTATTAATCTGATGAAATACCGTTCCTGTATACTCGATGTCTCCTCCTTTAATCTCTAAAACAAGAGCACCCAAATTTCTATTAATAATCAAAAAATCATTTTCTTTCCATGTAGCAGCCCATTTTTTTGTTTTCTTTAGCCACTGAACAGAGTGAAAGATATAAAAATTCTTTCCCAATTTTTCTAGTGCTTCATATACTTTAAGTTCTGCAAATGGTACCTCCGATAAATCTTCTTTTATAGGATATATATTTGCCACTATTTAAGCACCTCACTTATCTCTTCCATATCTACCTCATAAATTCTGTATGCAATCCAACCTTTCTTTTTGAATCCTGATAGAATATGATCAGCTGTATCCTGTTGACATATCAATACATTCTTTGAAGGCCAAGACATAAGGATATTGTTTCCCCAGTCAGACTTCTTCAGAACTGTACTTAAATATTCTGGAATCGTAACTCCAAGTTCAGCTATCTTATCTACAATAATATGATCGTTTTCATCAAAAAATAAATTCAAATCCATCCATTTCTTATACTGATGAGTAGGATACGATTTTTCTTTATCAATCGCTTTTGACATTTCAACATTGCTTACTGGTTCAACCACTGTTTCTGACTCACAAAGAACATCATATCCTAGAAAATAATCTTCAATATAATCCCATCTTTCTTTGTCTGTATTCAATCCATTGAAAAATTTCAAAAGAACACTAATATCTCGATCATGTTTCTGCTTGGCTCTATTAACATAGTTATTAGAGTAATAGGTATTTCCGAGCACTATATTCTTAACCTTCTGAGGATCATTCAAACGAATAAATATTTCCGGTTCCTCTCCACCAAGAATTTCGTAAGAAATATAATCAAAAATCGAAAGCAATTTAAGCGCGATATTTGACCACTCATCATTTGCAATACTCATGTAACTTGAATAACTTGATTCACTACTCTTAGTAATCTTGTTTACAATAAGTGATTTTATAATTGCCTTACGCATATATTCTTTAAAATTACCATTTGAAAGCAAGTAGTAATTCTTTGCTGAGCTATCATTACTTCTTCTTTTAACACATGTCATATTAGGGTCTACTAAATCAAATAATGAATTAGCAATAATCCTAGCCTGAGTCATTCCATATTTTTCTTTAATAACTCTTGTAAAATCGTCAGTTGTAAAATAGTTCTTTCCAAATTCCGAATATAAGATGTTACCAATATATTCAAAATCAGCAAGAATTTTCTCTCTTATTTCATTCAAAAGCAGATCTCCGCGAGCTTCGATATTTACTTTCTGTCTTGGTGAAAAATACTTTCTGATGGAAGGCATAATGGCAATCTTATCTTTTGAAGTTGACGAATCATTAAAATACCAATATTTAAATTGCGGGAATGAAATATTACCATGAAATTGCTCCCACACCTGTTTTAAGTCTAATGTATAGACATCTCCAGTATCGCTCAATAAAGAACCATCTGGTTGTCTCTCCTGGTATCTACCTCTAGCTAAGAACCTAAAACACTTTCCGTATTCCGAATTCAAAACTAATGACTCATTTTCTTTATCAATAACAACATACGCTTTTGTAAACACGCTCTGCGGTCTTGAGATAATAACCTTAAAGTTATATTTATCATAAAAATCCTTCTCTAACATTAATAAGCACGTCTTAAGTTTATTAATGCATTGCCCCTCATCCTTTACACCTTTTCCATTAAAAATATATGTAAATGATTGCGGCGATATCAGGAAACTTCTTGCACCTTTCTTACTCTTATAAACATCGTAAATACCTTCAAGAACCTTCTTTATCTGGTACTGTCTTATCCGAGACATTCCAAATAATTTATTCATGTAGGTCATATCATTGTAAAAGAAATCTGTTATTGCAACACCTGTCATTTCAGGCTTTCTTGCTACTCTACCAATTTCCTGAATGTAATCACACAAATTGCCAGAAACAGCATAATGATATACATTCTGTACATCATCTATGTCAACACCCATTCCAAATGCCTTTGTGGCATACATAATTGGCTGCTCACCAGTTCTGAATTTTTCAAAAGTTTCTCTCTTCTTTTCATTAAACGTCTCTGTGCTCAGTTCATCTACATTCTTTCCTGTAAACACACCGATTCTTGGATCTGTTTTTATTCCAGCAAAACCTCGCACTCCTCTTGATGCATCAAAAGCATTCTGAGCGTAAGGAAAATAAACAATAGTTTTTTCTTTTTCTGCAAGCCATTTCACAATACGAGAAGACATTGCTTCTGTTTTCTTAGACTCATAAACTGTCTGTGGAAGTTTACGAGTTTCACACATCTTTACATCAAACTTAATATCCTCTCTTCTTACATAGCCAATAAATTTTACCGGGTTCTCCATATACAGACTAATAACCGTATCACTTACTGAATCATCAACACCACCATTAATGGCGGTCGCAGTAAATGCACAAATTGGAAAGTCATAAGTTTTTCTCATTTTACCTGCCGTAGTCTGAATCTGATTTCTTAATCTATTAATATATCCTCCAAGATACCAATAATCTGGTCTGAAACCCATACCCCAAGTAGTTACAATGTGAGCCTCATCAATAATCAATAACCCAATTTCTCTATCACCAATGATAGTCTCAATAGAATACGAAAGTAAAGTTTCTGGACTCAAATAAAGAAGATCAACTTCACCAGCTTTTATACGATTAAGTACAGCTTCCTTTTCAACTTGAGAAATCAGATCAGAGTTGAAAGTCTCCACTCTTGTATAACCGTTCTTTATCAACTTTTCTTTTTGATCCTGCATTAATGCTTTTACTGGTTCTATAATAATTGTTAACTTTTGATAATGCTTCGCCAAATAAATAGCAGGAATCTGAAACATAACTGATTTACCTGCACCAGTAGATGCGGTTATAAAAATATCCCTAAAAGAATGTCCCTTTTCTGTGTTATATGAATTCTCAGCCTGATGAATGATCTCTTGGATTAACGTTGACTGTGATATTTCAACAATCTCTTTATCAATATCTGGATTTTTATAAAACTTAATTGATCTAAAGCCTGTAAAATTTGCTATATGAACATCATTCCTAGCGATATCGATAAGTTCCTGTTCCATTTGTGCATCATCTTCAAGATACTCATGAAATTTTACTAATCGAATGTTATTGGCCACGCAATATGCCTGCAAAGACAATACAATTCTCTTTGATACCAATCCTTCTGTCATTTTTAATCCAATAACAGAAGGTTTTAACTCAATAATACGTGCCAAATCTCTAAGATACGTATCTACATCTTCATTAACGAATATGTCAATATCTGATTTTACCTGTGCATCTTCAATAACGATTTGATTTAAATAATATGGTTTAGAAACTATAGCATCATTTTTTTCATATTCATAGTTATAAAAACTTCCATAATACATCCCATCAACATTAACCAGAGTGTTATAAATAGTTAAATATCTCTGGCACTCCTTGCTACAATCATCCGTCGAATCAGAATTAAGATTTTTTTCAATCTCATCAATAAGATCGGTAGTTAATTCAAACGGCAACGGATAATAATCTGGATATAAATTATTGGTAAATATAATAAGCTCTAATCCATCCTCTTCAATTGCATCATCCACCCTGTTTTTTATCAAAGTATATTCTGAATATGTAACCCATACTTCATCACTTTCCTCTAAAGAAATTAATGCCATATCCAATTGTTTTCTTGTTTTCTTATCGAATTCCAAAACATTAAGTTTAGTTGCTATAGTTCCATCCACTAATGGTTCTTCTTTAACCATTGATAGGAATTCTTCATTAAATCCTTTGTACACTACAAGTTTCATAGACTGTCCTCCATTTCCTTGCGTTATAAAACATCTAAAATACTTTTTATCTTTCTCGTAGTCCTAAGTAGATCTATTCATTCACAATGCTAACATTTCTTCTGTTCAATTTTACGGACTCTTCTTGGATCATCTGGTTTTTCTGCATTTTCTGGAATAAGCCAAGTATTCCCTTTCAAAATTGCGCCTTCTATACGTCCCTCAGCGCATAAAGTTGTAACTCTTCTTCTTGATATATCCCATTTTTTTGCCATCTCGCTCGTTGTTAATAATTCCATACCTTTCCTCCGTAATCATCCACTACACACTATCATACATTATAATAATATTGTATTCCTTCAAAGGAATATTTTCAATTATTTCTGTGATTTTGTGATTCTTATCTAACCCACAAAAAATATCAGCGTTTTTCACTCTACAACCATTTAATAGCCAAAATTGACGGAGCAATATCTTCCTTCTCTGATATTGTTTTTATACAAACAAGCAAAAAACAAGACCACTTCTGGTCCATTGGACTAAAAGTGATCCTATAGATCTTGTCATATGAACTTCTGATCCATTAGACCAAAGGTTATTTTCTTCAAATCTATTCTCATATGTTGACTGCATGCCAAACCGGCAGCCGTACCTAAAGTCATTAATGGATGACTCTGTTTTAGTGGGATAATACTTACACTTAGGATACTTCCGCAGGAGGACGCCGACATTCTACAGTAAAAATCCAACATCTGGATATTTCTTAGCAGTATTATCATATAGGTGAAACGAATAGCTTATCAAACGAAAAAGTCCCACTGGATTGCGCATAAAAAATTAGCAACATACATTTGCTTCTTAATTTTATGCTGGCATTCATTAATTTCAAATTTTTAAGACGTATCTTGCCTTTTTCCATATCTTGATTACCGATCCGCTCTTCCAAAGGTGTAAATAAGGTGTAAATTCTACGTTTTCATCCAAGAAACCCAATAGAATCAAGGCTTTTCGCCCCATCCCCTTAAACACTGCCGTGACAATTAGAAGCAAATCATAATACAACAATGTTCTGTTCGATACTAGAAATATATCATCAGCATACAGTTTGAGCGGAAAAAGACTCATGATCATGAGCGAAAATGAAAGTAAAATTTATTAGATGGTACAACATACTATGCCTTTAAAATTCCAGTTACATATTCATATTGGAATCTAATCACCAGTTATTTTTATTATAATACTTACAAAAAAGAAGCGCTCATACAGGCGCTTCTCCTTACCATATTAGGACTTCGATCAAAAGTTAGTGGGCCACAAAGTGGGCCATTTTTCAAAAACTTACATGAATTTATATAGAGTTTTATCCACGTCGAAAATCCGCTAAATGCTCTAGCTATCAGCATTTAAAGGCATTTAACAACTTATATGGACATTTATGAAATCGGTCTCTGAATAACGATACCTAATTTCATCTATCTTTACCTATTTCAGAAATGTCTTTTGGAAACATTTCTGCCTTTCTTTAATGAGTTTAACGCAATTACAAAGTATAGCACAAATACCCTGCTTTTTCAATCTTATCCAATAAATATAAGAACCTGTAACAATGTGTAAAACTGTGTAACAATCAAGTAATATCGTTTCTGCTAATCTCTTGTCTCAATCAGTACCATGACGCCTTCGTCATATGTAATCACCGCTTCTTTTTCTGCAATCTGATTACTGATACAGAGGCTGTCCTGCGGATAAAGTGTATGATTTGTCAAAGGATATTTTGCCCCTCTGATCGTCAGCCCATGAATCACTCCACTCAAAGAAAATAAAGAAAAATATGGTCCGTAAGACTCGCTTTTCTTCAAATGCATCTCCTGTCCGATAATCCTGATTTTATTATGTTCATCTAAGATGACTGCTTCAGCGCCCGCCTGTTTCGCCGCTACAAGCGTCTGAACATTCCCCCACAGATGGTCTACCCTTGTTCCGGTCGCTCCAAGCAGTATGATATCATCACACCCAAGTTCCAGCGCGAGCCTTAGTCCGATTTCCGTATCTGAGGCATCTTTTTCCGGTTTGAATTCCCGGATAGGAATCTCTGTTTCTGATCGGTAATATGTAAGCACTTCCGGAGCGATACTATCAAAATCTCCGACAATCTGCGTTGGAATGACACCATTCTCATACAGCCAGCAAAGCCCTCTGTCTACTCCGATCAGCTCTGCATAAGGTTCTTCCAGCACTGATTTTGCCAGATTATCATACATACTTCCACCACTGATAATGACCGCGCGCTTACTCATGACTTCTCAAGATCTCCATAAATTTCTTTGTATTTTCTTCCGTTGCTTTAAATACCGCAGAGCCTGCTACGATTACATTCGCCCCTGCTTCCAGAACTGTTTCCACATTATCTGTTCCGATTCCGCCGTCTACCTGAATATCAAGTTCCAGCTCTTTTTCTTCTGCCATCTTTCTTACAGCTCTTACTTTGTCTAACGCTTCCGGCATAAATTTTTGTCCGCCAAATCCAGGCTCCACACTCATGATCAGAACCATATCTATCTGGTCAAGCAGCGGTTCCAGAACGCTGACCGGTGTAGCCGGTTTCACAGAAACGCCAACTTTTACCCCTGCTTCCCGGATCTTTGCGATAGTTTCTCTTACATTTTCACAAGCTTCGTAATGGATCGTAATCAAGTCTGCTCCTGCCTCTGCAAATGCGTCAATATAACGGATCGGCTCTGTAATCATCAAATGAACATCCATTACCTGTGCCGTTGCTTTGTGAATTGATTTCAACACCGGAATTCCAAACGAAATGTTCGGCACAAATATTCCATCCATCACATCAAAATGAATGTATTGCGCTCCGCACTCCTCTGTAATACGCATTTCTTCTCCAAGACGTGTAAAATCTGCTGATAAAATAGATGGTGCTAATATATTTTTCATAGCTAATACCTCTTCCTCTCTTTTAATTCCTGATAAAGTTCCTGATAACTCTCATACCGCTTCGGATGGATGATACCCTTTTCGACAGCCGCCTTTACTGCACAATCCGGTTCATGAATGTGGTCGCATCCTTGAAATCTGCACACCTCTTCGCAATTTTGAAATTCCGGAAAAAATTCTTTGAGTTCTTCCTTCTCAAAATCATTCGTATAGAGGGAACTAAATCCAGGAGTATCCATGATGTATGTTTCCCGATCAATCTCAATTAACTCCGAATGTCTTGTTGTATGTTTCCCACGCTCAATCTTCTCACTGATACTGCCGGTTTCCATGCTGACATTGCTCTGCAGTGTGTTGATCAGCGAAGATTTCCCTACTCCTGACGGTCCTGCAATAGCAGTTGTCTTTCCTCTAAGAAGCTCTTGAATTTCTTTTACATTCTCCTGTGTAAATGCACTGACAAATACAATCGGATATCCTGTTCCTTTATAAATCTCATACAGCTCTTGTATTTCCTTTTCTCCTGCCAGATCTTTTTTATTAAAACAAAGTACAACCGGAATCTGGCTGCGCTCCATCATCACAAGAAACCGATCAAGAAGATTTAGATGCGGCTTCGGCTTTGTCACTGCAAACACGACCAACGCCTGATCAATATTAGCTACTGCCGGACGTATCAATTCATTTTTCCGTTCCAGTATTTCTGTAATATTCCCTTTTCTCTCTGCCTCATCTAAAATATCGATTTCTACATTATCTCCAACAAGCGGTTTTCTTTTTTCTTTTCGGAAGGCTCCCTTTGCCTTGCACTCATAAACAATGGATTCTACTACATTGACGTAGTAGAATCCTGCAATTCCTTTTATAATCTTTCCCTGCATATATGCTCCTGTTACTCTGTATCTCCATCTCCGTTTCCCTGATCAGGATCGGTCGGACCCGGATCCGGTATCTCAGGTGCTTTTGGACCATTGCTTATATAGATGGTAATCGTTGCTCCCTCTTCTACTTCCTGTCCAACACCCGGATCACAGGAAATAACGATTCCAGCCTCCTCATTACTGTCCTGCCATACTTCTTTATACTTCAGTCCCATATTTAAAAGTGCATTCTTGGCATTTCCGGCAGAATTGCCAACGATGTTCGGAACTGTCGGCTTCGGCTTTGGTTTCTCACCCTGACTGACAGTAATATTCACTGTTGTTCCCTTATCTACTTTTGTACCTTCAGAAATAGACTGGTCAATAACCGTTCCCGCTGGTTCACTGCTGTATTCCTGCACAACCTGTCCAATCCCAAGTTCAACTTCGGCTAAAAGTTTTGCTGCTGTCTCCTGATCCTTTCCAATCAAGCTCGGCACCGGAACCTGATCTTTTCCTTTGCTGACATATAGCGTAATCTTGCTGTCCTTTGCTACTTCTTCATTGACAGCCGGATCTGTTTTGATGACCTTTCCATTCTCTACACTGCTGTCAAAAACAAGCTTCGGCGTAATATTACTCTCTGTAAATCCTGCGCTGACAAGCATACGGATTGCATCTTCTGTTGTATAGCCGGAAACTTCCGGTACAACTGCTTTTTCTTTTTTCAGTCCGGAGCTCACAGTCAAAACGATCCTTGTATTTTTCTTTACTTTTTTTCCCGCTTTTACATCCGTCTTAATGACATAGCCTTTTTCATATTTTTCTGACTCTTCTGTCTTAACCGGTGTCTGGTAGCCGAGTCCCGCTTCATTAAGCATCTTGATCGCTTCTTCCTGTTTCTTTCCGATGATATTTGGCATCTTTACCATATCTTCTTCTTTTTCAACAACCGTCTTTCCTGAGTCAAATTTCAGAAGTCCCATAGCGCGCGCGCCAATAAATACAAGAACGAATACAATAATTGCCGCCACAACTCCGGTAAGAATCTTCAGTACCTTTGTCATTCCCGGATTCACATCCTCGCCGTCTTTGCGTCCACCCTTCCCGGAACGTCCTTTTTTCCTATAAGAGTAGGTATCATCCTCATCATACCCATGATCATAATCATCGTCATCGTAATCATCATCATAATCTCGGTCATAATCTCTGTCGTCCTGATGATCGTACTCATCTTCATAAGAACCCGTATCATAATATCCGGTATCAGAAGAATATGAGCCTGTATCATAATTTGCCGCAGCTTCTCTTCTGGCACGCTCAATATCAATAGAGGATGCCATCATCGTATCTCCAAGATTATCTGCTGTCGGAATTACAACGAAATTCCCGTTTGGGTCCACAAGCGAACGTTTCAGATCTGCAATCAATGCTGTCATATTCGGGTAACGGCAGTTCGGATTCTTCTGAGTACATTTCATAATAATCTGTTCCAGACTTCTCGGCATTCCGATTGCAATGCTGGACGGTGGGATGATTTCTTCATTTAAATGCTTTACTGCAACTGCAACCGCCGAATCTCCATCAAACGGCACCTGTCCTGTTACCATCTCATAAAGTGTGATTCCAAGAGAATAGATGTCGCTTTTAGCGTCACTGATACCGCCTCTGGCCTGTTCCGGAGACGTATAGTGAACGGAACCTAAAATATTCGTACTCACCGTCTGGGAAGTAGCTGCCTTAGCAATACCAAAATCAGTTACTTTTACTTTTCCTTCTTTGGAAATAATGACATTCTGCGGCTTAATATCTCTGTGGATAATCTGATTCTGATGTGCCGCGTCAATTCCTGCACAGATCTGAATTGCAATGCTAATGACCTCTTTTGCAGAAAGCCGCCCCTTCTTCTCAATGTAATCCTTCAGCGTAATTCCTTCTACCAATTCCATGACAATGAAGTATAAACCTCTGTCAACGCCAACATCATATACATTCACAACATTCGGGTGCATCAATCCGGCTGCGGACTGTGCTTCTGTTTGAAATTTCTTTACAAATGTATCGTCCTCGCGGAACTGTCTCTTCAGCACTTTAATCGCCACATAACGGTTCAGCTTTTCATCTTTTCCTCTGTAGACATCAGCCATACCGCCCGCGCCGATCCTGTCGAGTACAACGTAGCGTTTCGCTAATACAACACCTTCTTTAATCATAAACTCACCTCTGCCCCACCTGCAAACGGTTCAACAACAACGACCCCGATGTTGTCCTTTCCCCCATTATCGTTCGCACGTGCTATTAATTTCTCTACCGCATCTACAACATCTCTGCGAGACTGTACGATACGGAACAATTCATCATTTTCCACCATATTGCTGAGCCCGTCTGTACACATCAATATGACGTCATCCTTTTTCAAATGATATTCAAAGAAGTCGATTTCAACTTCTTCCTTTCCCCCAATTGCTCTCGTAATAATGTTCTTATCCCTGTGAAATCTTGCTTCTTCCGGCTTAATCCCACCAAGACGCACCATTTCTTCCACAAGAGAATGATCTCTTGACAGCTGCTTAATTTCCTGATTGATCAAATACAGCCGACTGTCACCAATATTGGCAAAATACAGTGTATGCTCGATTACAGTAGCTGCCACAAGCGTTGTACCCATTCCCTCCAGCTTCACGTCTTTTGCCGCTGCTTCCATCAGCTTATGGTTCACTGTCTGGATTGCCTTTCGCATAACTGCCTCCGGTCCATCCTCTTTGCTGTTTTCAATCTCCTGCTTCAGTGTCTCTACTGTATATCTGGATGCAAAATCTCCGGCCTTATGACCGCCCATTCCGTCTGCCACAACGAACAGGTTCGGAATATTTCCAACCGGCGTGGTAGACACATATACATAATCCTGATTCACTTCCCGCTTTTTTCCGACATCTGTCATTGAAAATGCTTTCATTAATGAATCCTCCCGAATCTATGCTAATCCTTCGTGTAACGTCTTCTTAACTGTCCACAGGCTCCATCAATATCAGAACCCATTTCTCTTCTTATAGTAACATTTAATTTTTCTTTTTCAAGCCTATTTTTAAAATTCAGCGCACTTTCCCTTGTTGGCCGAACATAATCCCGTTCCTTGATCGGATTGACCGGAATCAGATTCAAATGACAGTTTCGATGTCCAAGAAGTGCGATTAATTCTTTGGCATCTTCTTCTGTGTCGTTTACTCCGTGCACAAGACTGTATTCAAACGTCATCCTCCGGCCTGTGTTCTCGAAATATTCATCACAGGCTCCATCACTTCTGAAAGCTCATATTTATTCGCCACCGGCATCAATTTCCTGCGTTTCTCCTGCGTAGCCCCGTGCAAGGACAGTGCCAGCGTAATCTGCAGATTTTCTTTTGCAAGCCGTTTCATATTCGGTACGATCCCGCATGTAGACAGCGTAATATTTCTCTGGCTGATGTGAAGACCATTCTCATCACTTAACATATGTATAAATTTAACCATATTTTCGTAATTATCAAGTGGTTCGCCGGTTCCCATAACAACCACATTCGATACCCGCTCTCCTGTCAGACGCTGAATCGCATAAATCTGTCCGAGCATTTCAGAAGGCGCAAGATTTCTCACAAGTCCTCCGATTGTAGACGCACAGAACCGACATCCCATCCGGCAGCCTACCTGGGAAGAAATGCATACAGAATTGCCATGCTTATAGCGCATCAGAACACTTTCAACCATATTTCCATCAGAAAGACAAAACAAAAATTTATTCGTTCCATCCAATTTTGAAATCTGCCGTTCCTCTAACTCAACCTTTGGAATTACATAGGAATGAGAAAGTTTTTCTCTTAACGGCTTTGACAGGTTCGTCATCTCCTCAAAGGAATCTGCCAGTTTCACATGCAGCCACTCATAGATCTGCTTACTCCGAAATGCTTTTTCTCCAATGAATTCCATTTCTTTTTTTAATTCTGCAAGTGTGAATGACCTGATATCCTTTTGTTCCATGTTCTACTCCTTTTTTTGAAATGCTGAAATAAAAAATCCATCACTTTGATGTATGCCCGGCAGAAGCTTCAGCATATTTCCTTCAACTGCTGATTTTAAGCTGTCACAAACCGCCTCTGAAAGTGAAACCGGAAGAAATTCCGGCGCAGCTTCCAGAAACCAGCTTACATTCTCTTCATTTTCTTCTCTGTTCAGCGTACAAGTGCTGTAGATTAATTTCCCTCCCGGTTTTACATATGTCCGGACTACTGTCAAAATCTCTCTTTGCAGCTTTACAAGCTCTTTTTGCATTTCCTGTGTAATATTGTATTTTAAATCTGTCTTTTTTCCAAGCACGCCAAGTCCGGAACATGGAAGATCTGCAATTACAATATCTGCTCTTCCTTCCGATTCCAAAACCGGCACAGTTGCATCCTGGCAGGAAACAGTTACGTTTTCAAAGCCAAGACGCATTACATTTTCTTCAATCAGTTCTGTTTTATAAGCGGTCAGATCTCTTGCTTCCACAAGTCCTGTCCCTTCCAGTTTTTCTGCCATGTGAAGCGCTTTTCCTCCCGGCGCCGCACACACATCGATTACATGGTCTCCCTTTTTCGGTGCTGCAATCTCTGTCACAAGCATGGAACTCAGATCCTGAACTTGAAATGCACCATCCTGAAAGCTCTTAAGGCTTCCGAGATAGTCAAATCCGCTAATCCAATATGCATAAGGCAAATACGGATGTGGTTTCACATTCACGCCTTCTTCCTGAAGCAGCTCTGCAAGTTTCTCAGGTGTCTGCTTCTGAAGATTACACCGGATTGTCAGCGGTTTTTCTTTCTGAAAATCTCCAAATATCTTTTCTGTGATTTCACGTCCATACTGTTCCAGGAATTGTTCTGTCATCCACTCCGGAATGGAATAGCGGACAGAAAGATACGTCACTGCATCTTTCTCATCCGGCCATTTTACCTGATCTTTATTCCGTCCCACAGTTCTTAATACACCATTGACGAAACCTTTCAGATTCCGGAAGCCTTTCTTTACAGCAAGTTTTACCGCCTCATTGCAGACTGCAGAATCCGGAACGCTGTCCATATAACACATCTGATATACAGCGCTTCTTAAAATCATCCGGATGACCGGTTTCATTTTGTTTACTTTTACACTGGAAAACTGATTCAGAATATAATCAATCTCTATCATATGTTCGAGCGTTCCCTCTGTCACTCTTGTAATAAATGCACGCTCCCGTTTCTCCAGGTACTGGTATTTCCCAAGCGTATTCTGAAGCGCCACATGACTTTTTACATGGTCTCGCATAATTTCAAGAAGAATTTCCAGCACAAGTTCTCTCTCATTGATTTCTTTAGTCATTGTCCCTTCTTCCTCCTGTCAGGAGCAGAATTCTGAGAAGCTGCAGAATAGCTCCTGCCGCTCCAGCCACATAAGTAAGGGCTGCAGCTCCAAGTACTTTCTTTGCAGCTCCAAGTTCATCTTCCGCAAGCATTCCCGTAGAACCCAAAATCCGGATTGCACGACCAGATGCATTGAACTCTACCGGAAGTGTTATAATCTGAAAAAGCACTGCCATAGAAAACGCAAGAATCCCGATATTGATCAGCCAGGAAGCACTCTCTCCTCTAATAAATAAGCCCATTACGATTAACGGCCACGCAATTGCAGAACCAAAGTTTGCCACCGGAACAAGCGCCCCGCGAATCGTAAGCGGTGCATAGCTGCCGGCATGTTGAAGTGCATGACCACACTCATGTGCGGCAACTCCTACTGCTGCCACAGAGGTTGATCCATAAGTCGCATCCGAAAGTCGAAGCACTTTTCTCCTTGGATCATAATGGTCTGTCAGCTGTCCCGAAACATGTTCTACCCGAACATCATAAATACCTGCCTGTCTAAGTATACGCTCTGCTGCCTCACGCCCGGTCAGCCCTGCCCGGTTCTGAATATACGAATACTTCGCATAAGTCGATTTTACTTTCGCCGATGCAAGAAGACTGAGCACTACACCGATGAAAACTAAAATATACGTTGGATCAAAATACATTGGATAATAAAACATACTGTTCCCTCCTAATTACAATGTGCTCCCCCAAGCATCATTCCTTCTGCAATTTGATATCCCCGCATAAACGAAGCGCTGTCCATACGTTTCTTTCCCGGGATCTGAAGTTCCTGAATCAGAAGGCTTCCCTTTCCTGTCTGCACTTCAAATCCTTCTTTTGTGACTTTTACTACAGTGCCAGGCTCTTTTCCGGACGCCGTATCGGTCACATCTGCTGCCCAGATTTTCATAACCTTTCCATCCCATTGCGTATAAGCGCTTGGCCAGGAATTTAATCCCCGGATCAGCTGTTCAATTACTTTGGCATCCTGTGTCCAGTCAATTTCTCCCATTTTCTTATCCAGCATCTTCGCATATGCCGTCGGAGAATCTCCCTGTTTCTCCGGAACAATTGTATGCTCCTCAAGTCCCTTTAACGTCTCAACACAGAGTGCTGCTCCCGCTGCCGCCAGCTTGTCATGAAGACTCTCTCCTGTTTCTTTCGGTTCCAGCGCAACCTCTGTTTTCAGCAGCATATCTCCTGTATCCAGCCCTTCATCCATCTGCATCGTTGTAACTCCGCTGACTGTCTCGCCATTAATAACCGCCCACTGGATCGGAGCCGCACCGCGATACTTCGGAAGAAGAGAAGCATGCACATTCACGCAGCCATATGGCGTCAGTTCCAGTATCTCTTTCGGAAGAATCTGGCCAAATGCAATTACAACCATAATATCTGCTTCGTATTTCTTCAGTTCTTCAATACATTCTGCATTGCGGATTCTCTTCGGCTGATAAACCGGAATCCCATGTTTCTCTGCTGCAATCTTTACCGGAGTAAACTGCATTTCTTTTCCTCGTCCCTTTGGTTTGTCCGGCTGTGTGACCGCCAGCACCACTTCATGTCCTGCCGCTACGAGCGCTTCCAGTGTTCCGACAGAGAACTCCGGTGTTCCCATAAATATTACTCTCATTTTATTCTTCCTCCGGTTCCGGCGCTTCCACATCGTGAAGCTCCCCTTCCACATGTGCTACATAAAGGGTTCCATCCAGATGTTCAATCTCATGGCAGAATGCTCTTGCAAGCAGGCCTTCTCCTTCCATCTCAAATGGTTTCATATCCTGGTCAAGCGCCCGGATCTTAACTACATTTGGACGAGTAACTATTCCTGATTTTCCCGGAACACTTAAACAGCCTTCCTCTCCTGTCTGCTCTCCGGATGTTTCAATAATCTCCGGATTCACAAGAACAATCGGGCCTTCTCCCACATCAATAACGACAAGTCGTTTCAAAATACCGACCTGAGGCGCTGCAAGACCTACACCATATGCCTCATACATCGTATCTAACATATCATCAATCAGAATCTTTGTACGCAGTGTCATCTTGTCTACCGGTTTACAAACTTTTGTTAATACCTCGTCTCCGATTTCACGGATTTTTCTAATTGCCATATCCAATTCCTCCCTGTCTGTTGTTTTTATGACTATTGATATTACAAACATATTCTCTCTGCTGTCAGCAGTTAAAAAACTCCCATTGGGTTCAGATCAAACTGAATCCTGATTTTTCGGTATCCCTCATTGATTTCAATATATGTTTCTGTCTGATCTTTTACTTCAATCAGCGCAGATTCCGTCTCACTTTTCACATAAATGACCCGCCGATACACATCATTTACCTTACCGACATAGGGACTGGCCGGTCCAATGATCTCCATGCGTATCTCTTCTTTCTTTTGCTTTTTCAAAAGCATCTGCATATACTCTTTCAGATAACGGCATCCCCGTTCCAGAAGCAATTCATCTTCTGACGACAGCAATACTGCCATCAACTGCTCTGCCGGCGGATACCCCATCAAGCTCCGATATTTCATCTCTTCCTTATAAAATTGTTCATAATCCTGCTTTGCTGCATCTACAATACTGTAATGCTCCGGACTATACGTCTGTATTACCACACTTCCTTCCAGTTCTCCCCGACCTGCCCGGCCTGCTGCCTGTACAAGAAGCTGAAAGGTGCGCTCCCCTGCGCGGTAATCGTCAGTGTAAAGCGACATATCTGCCGCCAGTATTCCTACAAGTGTTACTTTCGGAAAATCATGCCCTTTTACAATCATTTGAGTGCCGATCAGAATATCTGCTTCCCCATTGGCAAACGCAGATAAAATCTTTTCATGCCCATCCTTTGTTTTTGTTGTATCCATATCCATCCGCAGCACTCTCGCTTCAGGAAATTCCCGCTTCACAAGTTCCTCAATCTGCTGCGTTCCTGCACGAAAAGCACCAATATGCACTGATCCACATTCCGGACAGACATGAATCATCTGTGTTTCATAACCACAATAATGACAGACCAGTTTCCCGTTACTGTGTGAGGAAAGCGAAACATCACAATGAGGACATTTTACTACATATCCACAGGACCTGCAAGCCAGGAAGCCCGCATATCCTCTCCGATTCAGAAAAAGTATGATCTGCTCTCTTCTGCGAAGCCTGTCCTCCATTAATTCATGCAGGCGCTCACTTAAAATCGACCTGTTCCCTTTTCTGAGTTCCTCTCTGAGATCTACAATTTCCGTCTCTGGAAGCTTCTGCCTGGTTGCTCTGTTCTGCAACGTCAAGAGCTTATATTCCCCCTTTTCTGCCCGGTAATAAGATTCCAGCGATGGGGTTGCAGAGCCAAGCACAACACTAGCTCCCTCAAGCGCAGCCCGCGCTTCTGCAGTTTCTCTTGCATGGTAACGCGGCGTTTGTTCACTCTTATAAGTTCCCTCATGCTCTTCATCGATCACAATTAGTCCCAATGCAGGAAAGGGCGTAAACAGCGCTGACCGCGGTCCGATCATCACATCCAGTTCTCCTTTTTTGGCACGTTCCATTTGGTCAAACCGCTCTCCTGCTGACATCCTGGAATTCAGGATTGATACCCGTTCTCCAAACTTCCGATAAAACCGCATAACTGTCTGATAGGTCAAAGCGATTTCCGGAATCAGCACAATAGCTTGTTTTCCGTCTTCCACAACCTTCCGGATCATCTCAATATAGACTTCTGTCTTTCCGCTTCCGGTAACCCCATGTACCAGATAAGTTCCCTTAATTCCCGCTTCATAGTCCCTGCAAAAACAATGAATTGCATTTTTTTGTTCTTCGGTATAAATCAATGGGATTTCATTCTGTTCCCGTGCTGTTGCCCGGATTGGATTACGAAATTCCTGTTCTGTCTCAATCGTCAGAAGTCCTCTCTCCTTTAGCGCATCAACTACCGTCTTTGTAATATTCAGCTTACGCTTCAGTAATTCATACGCAATAATTTCATCATCCAGAAGCGCCGCCATCAGCCTTGCTCTTGCCTGCTGATGCTGCCCCAAAAACTGCTCCAGATACTTTTCTCCTTCTTCTTTTGAAACCGTTCTCCTGACATAGCGTTTTTCTTTCACACGTTCTTTCTTTTTGATCGGAAGCACCGTCTTTAGCGCCTGAATCATCGTCCCTCCGTAATGCTCCTTCATCCAGGCCGCAAGCGCCACCAGACGCGCAGTAATATCTATGCCGTCTTCACAAATTCCGGATATTGATTTTACCTTCTCCGGATCAAATTCACAAATTTTTGAAAATCCAACGATATATCCTCTCGTCTCCTTGTTGCCCCGCCCAAAAGGCACAAGAACCTCTGTACCGACTTTAAGCATCCCTTCCAAATCGGAAGGGATGCTGTATTCAAATACTCTGTCCAGCTTTTCATGCGTAATGTCCACTATAATTCGGGCGTACATGAATCACTCTCCTCTTCTTTTAAAATCTCAGCGATCAAAACTCTTTCATCCATTGGATATTTTACTCCTCGGATTTCCTGATAATCTTCATGTCCTTTTCCTGCCAGAATAATAATATCTCCCGGCTGTCCGTGGCGGATCGCATAGCGGATCGCTTCTTTCCGGTCACAAATTTCCACATAAATTCCATCTGTCTTTTCGATTCCGATTTTAATATCATCAATAATCGCCTGCGGCTCTTCAAATCTCGGATTATCTGATGTGATAATCGTCAGATCTGCAAGTCGACCGGATACCTCTCCCATTTCATAGCGCCGCGTCTTAGAACGGTTTCCACCGCATCCAAATACGCAGACAAGACGTTTTGGATTATATTCCTTCAAGGTTACCAAAAGACTCTCAAGACTCATGGCATTGTGCGCATAATCAAGCATCAGTGTAAATTCATCTGATACTTTGACCATCTCTGTGCGTCCTTTGACTTTGGCATACTTAAGCGCTTTCTGGATTACATGTGTTGGCACATTAAAATGTCTGCAGACAGCGATCGCTGTTAAAGAATTGTACACATTGAATTTCCCCGGAATATCAATTTCCACATCAAAATCCATCGTTCCCGCTGCATGATAGGCAATTCCGAGATATCCCGGCTTATGAACCAATTTTGTCTGTTCTGCCCGAAGATCTGCCTCTTCGCTAAATCCAAAGGTTTCAATCTTGCATGTAGCATCCCGGAAAACCTCTTTAAAATACGGATCATCCGCATTAGCAATTCCCAGTCTGCACTGCTTGAATAAAAGCCCTTTACATCTTTTATAGTCCTCAAAATCTTTATGTTCATTCGGTCCAATGTGATCTTCCCCAAGATTTGTAAAAATACCGATCTCAAATAGAATTCCGGCGGTACGGTGGAGCATCAGCCCCTGTGAAGATACTTCCATCACAACGCTGTCGCATCCTGCTTCAACCATTTCCCGAAAGTACTGATGAATCGTAAAAGATTCCGGTGTTGTATTCTTTGCAGGAATCACTTTATCTCCGATAATTGCCTCAATCGTTCCGATCAGTCCCACTTTATGACCGACTTGCTCCAAAATAGATTTCACCATATACGTTGTCGTTGTCTTACCCTTTGTTCCGGTAATTCCAATGACCCGCAGCTGTTCTGCCGGATACCCAAAGTAAGCTGCCGATGCCAGCGCCAGTGCATATCTCGTATCATCTACCCGAATAACCGTTACTTCCGGCGGAGCAGTCACATCCTTCTCTACAATCAGAGCTGTCGCCCCTTTCTCTGTTACCTCCGGAATAAAATCATGGCCATCCACAACTGCGCCGCTGATACAGACAAAGACAGATCCCGGCACGACCTTTCTCGAATCATTCGTCAACTCAGTAATTTCAATGCTGTCGCTTCCCTGCACGACAGAGTATTCTATACGCTCTAATAATCTGCTTAATTTCATATACGATCAGCCTCTTTTTCCTCAAATTTTATGCACAGAAATTCTCGAATCCGCAAGCGGAGCAAAGACCTTTCTGCACTCTATTAAGATACCACTGATTTATATGCCGCGTCAAATAAATTCCACCCTTTCCCCTTCTGAAAAAACATATTATAATACAAAGAGAATCTAATTTTAATTATTTATCAAAGGAGGAATTTCCATGCAGTCAAATCAACCACAATTTCACGGAAGTGATCTGGAAACGATTGCTGCCTATTATCATATTTCCCAGAATGATATCATTAATTACAGCTCCAACGTAAATCCTCTCGGTCTTTCCGATGCATTTCAGGCATCCGTAGCGCAGCATATTACTTGTGTCTGCAGTTATCCGGACCGAAACTATACCGCTCTTAAACGCTCGATAGCGTCATACTGTCATACTGCTCCTGAACACCTTCTGATTGGTAGTGGCGCAACTGAATTAATTTCACTCTTGATTCAGGGCATTCATCCTAAAAAAACATTGCTGGTTCAACCAACGTATTCGGAATACGAACGTGAGATCCGGCTTCATCATGGAGAAATTTATTCTTTCTATTTATCCCAGGAAGATGATTTTCGTCCAAATCCTTCCGCATTGATTCGTGCGCTGACAGATGACTACGATCTGCTCATTTTGTGTAATCCGAACAATCCTACCGGAACTCTATGGACACAGGATCAGCTTCGCAGCATACTTGCTCACTGCCAGCGTTACAATATCATGGTACTGATTGACGAAACATATATAGAATTTACTGAAAGCATAGACAAAGTCAATGCAATAGAGTTGACTGATGAATTTGTAAACTTATTTGTAATCAGAGGTGTCTCCAAGTTTTTCTCTGCACCGGGTCTTCGTCTCGGATATGGTGTAACTTCCAACGAAGAACTGCTGACATATATCTGCCAGTCTCTCAATCCATGGAATGTACACTCTATTGCCGCCGTATGCGGCAGTGCATTATTTGAAGATCAGACATTTATCAAACAGACACAGACATTTATTGCAAATGAACGCAGACGTGTTCTGCATCTTCTGAAAGAGATTCACAGGCTTCATGTTTATCCGATGTCATCTAATTTTGTATTACTCCGCATTCTGGATCCTTCTATTTCTTCAGAAGATACCTTTGAAATGGCGATCCACCGTAATATGATGCTCCGAAACTGCAGTTCCTTTCCGGGCCTCTCCCACAATCATATTCGTTTCTGTCTGCAGATGCCGGAACACAATGATCTGTTGATTCAATTTTTTCGGGACACCTTCTCCTAATCCTCAGACCGCTTTTGTCCGGAATTTGATTTTTTGAGTTCTGAATCCAGAAAAGTTCCACGCATAACTGCCTGCTCGCCAAAGCGTTTTCGGATTTCATCCAGCGCTTTGTCGAGCTTTTTGTGTTTCTCATCTTTTGGTTTATCGTACTGGATATCGAAAATTGAAAGCTGCTCCGGTTCTCCTTCATCTGCCAGCTTGGAAGTCCGTACTCCAAGAAGCCTGATCGGTTCTTTGCTCCAAAGCTCTTCAAAAAGCTCACAGGCTGCCTGATAAATTACTGTGTCTGCATTTGTTTCTCTTGAAAGTTGTTTTTGATGAGAAACGCTTCTAAAATCATAATATTTTATTTCAACACTTACCATCCCTGCTTTTTGTTTTGCCTGGCGTAAACGATTTCCGACACTTTCCGATAACGAAAGCAATATTTTTCTTGCTTCTTCCCCTTCCAAAATATCTTTCGAAAGCGTTGTCGAATTTCCAATTCCTTTTGCTTCCACCCGCTTCGTCTGCACCGGAGTCAGATCAATGCCATTCGCAAACTCCCATAAAAGTTTTCCATGACTCTTCAAATGAATCTGAAGCAGATCCGGATCTGCCTGCGCCAATTCTCCAATCGTGCGAATCTCCAGTTTTTCAAGCACATCCACACTGGATTTCCCTGCCATATATAATTCCCGGATTGGAAGCGGCCACATTTTTTCTTTTATTTCTTCCGGAAATAACGTGTGTACCCGGTTCGGTTTCTGAAAATCAGACGCCATTTTCGCCAAAAGCTTTACCGATGAAATCCCTATATTCACAGTGAAACCAAACTGTTCGTAAATACGATCCTTAATCTCAATCGCCGCTGCCACCGGCGACTGGAAGCGATGTGCGATCCCGGTAAAATCAAGATAACATTCATCTACGCTTACCTGCTCCAGATCCGGCGTATAACTCTTTAAAAACTCCATAAGCGCTTTACTGTAAACTGCATACATCTTATGATCCGGCGGAAACATTAATAGCTGCGGACATTTACGAAGTGCATTTACAACCGGCTCACCCGTATGGATTCCATACCGCTTCGCCGGAATGGATTTTGCCAATACAACACCGTGCCTGGACTTCTGATCTCCTCCAATGATAGACGGAACTGTGCGGATATCACATTCTGCTCCCTGCTTTATCTGCTCTACCGCTGTCCAGCTTAAATATGCTGAATTAACATCAATATGAAAAATAATTCCGGGCATACTATCTCTCCTCACTTGCCGCAATTCCCCGAAGCGCCCATTCATAATCTTTAACAAACTGTGCCACCAGATTATATTCCCCTCCGTGAATTGCCCAATCAAAAATCTCCGACCGCAAAAAACGCATAAAATATTCTGCAATCTCTTTCGCCTCGCACTCTCCGCGAAAACTTCCGTCCTGAATCCCTCTCTCTGCCTGCGCACAAAGCGCCTGATAATAAGGACGATGCGGGTCCAATGCAGAAATATTCATTCCTTCCAGCATAACTCGATAATACTCTTTCACAAGAAGCCCGATTTCTTCATCAATCAACTTCAAATATAATCCAAGCAAGCTGCGGATACTGTCTCTCGGAGGCTGCTTCTCACATTTTTCTATAAATTCTTTCGTTACATATTGATCAATATGATAATACGCATCCAGAACAAGCGCCTCCTTTGATGGATAATGATGATAGAATGAGCCGCTGGATACTTCTGCTGTTCTGCAAATATCTCTTACCGATACATTTGCATATCCTTTTTCTTTTACGAGTTCAATCACAGTCTCAAGAAGACGTTTTTTTTGTTTCTTTTGCACATTTGTAAGTTCCTCTTGCCACTTAACCATCTCCTCCATTATCGTTTCCATAATTTCTGATGTTATTATACATGGATTTCTGTTGACAATCAATGACCGTGTAGAGTATAATCTCAATTTGTAACACTGTTCTAATTTCATTTTATCAAAATAAGAGCTTTCTTATTTTATTACCAGGAGTGTTTTATGAATCAGACAGAATTATCCAGAATCGCAATCATTACCGATACAAACAGCGGCATCACACAGGCAGAAGCGGCACAGCTTGGAATTTTCCTGCTTCCGATGCCATTTTTTATTCAGGACGAACTTTTTTTAGAAGGGAAAACATTATCTCAGGAAGCTTTCTATGAAGCACAGGATGCCGGAAAAGCTGTTTCTACTTCTCAGCCCTCCCCTGCAGATCTTACAGAACTCTGGGAGCATGCATTGTCATCACATGACACGATCGTTTACATTCCTATGTCCAGTGGTCTGAGCGGTTCCTGTGCCACCGCACAGATGCTTGCCAAAGACTATGAAGAAAAAGTTTTTGTCGTAGATAATAAGCGGATTTCCGCCACGCAGCGGCAATCTGTGCTGGACGCACTCACACTTCGCGATGCCGGTTACACCGCAGAGCAGATCAAAAATCGCCTGGAAGAAACAGCTCTTGACGCTAATATCTATCTCACGGTAGAAACTCTTTCCTATCTGAAAAAGGGCGGGCGGATTACTCCTGCAGCCGCTGCACTTGGAAGCGCATTAAACATCCTTCCGGTACTTCAGATTAAAGGCGAGAGTCTCGATGCTTTCCGGAAAGTTCGCGGTCAGAAAAAGGCTTATCACACCATGTTGGAAGCCATTCGAAGCGATCTTGCCGAAGAATTTCAGGAAGAGGATGTTCTCATCCAGACAGCTTACTCCGGTTCACCGGAAAAAGGCGCTATCTGGAATCAGATCGTACAGGATGCTTTCCCGGAAAAGCATGTGGAGAATTTCGTTCTCCCTCTGAGCATTGCCTGCCATACAGGTCCGGGTACCGTTGGCGTTACCTGTATGAAACCGGTAAAACCATAAACTATCACAAAAGGGAAGAGCAGACAAATCACGCCTGTTTCTTCCCTTTTGCTTTTTTATTTCTTTAATTTTTTTGTTTCTTTATTCGCTTGCGCTTTTACCGGCGCAGTCCTTCTTTCACTCTTGCCTGCAAAGCGCCGTCAGCTACATCAAGAAGGATTGTATCCTGACGTCCCACATTTCCTTCCAAAATCAGTTTTGCTGCCAATGTCTCCACATGTTTTTGCAGAAAACGTTTCAACGGTCTTGCACCGTACATCGGTTCATATCCCCCATCTGCCACAAAAGCTTTCGCCTCCGGTGTCAATTCAATACGAAGTTCCTTATCTTCCAGACGATGATTCAAATCCTCTACAAGAAGATCAATAATGGATTCAATATTATGTTTGCTCAGAGGCTTGAACATGATAATCTCGTCCATACGATTCAGAAATTCTGGTCGGAAATGAGCTCGCAGCTCATGCATCACAAGTTCCTGACTTTCTTCTTTGATTTCTCCATTCTCCTCAATTCCTTCAAGCAGATAAGAAGAACCAATATTTGATGTCATAATCAGAATTGTATTTTTAAAGTCAACTGTACGCCCCTGTGAATCTGTAATCCGTCCGTCATCCAACACTTGAAGCAGTACGTTAAATACATCCGGATGCGCTTTCTCCACCTCATCAAACAGTACAACCGAATACGGTTTTCTCCGGACTGCTTCTGTCAGTTGTCCGCCTTCATCATATCCTACATATCCCGGAGGCGCTCCGATTAGACGGGAAACGGAGTATTTCTCCATATACTCACTCATGTCAATACGCACCATACTGCTCTCATCATCAAAAAGACTTTCTGCGAGTGCCTTTGCAAGCTCTGTCTTTCCTACGCCCGTTGGTCCTAAGAATAAGAAAGAACCAATTGGTTTTGTCGGATCTTTAATACCTGCCTTTGAACGGATAATGGCCTCAGTTACTTTGGTCACTCCTTCCTCCTGTCCAATGACACGTTTATGGAGCTCCTGATCCAGATGAAGTGTCTTGCTCCGCTCGCTCTCATTTAGTTTGGCAACCGGAATCCCTGTCCATCTGGAAATGATTCTTGCAATCTCCTCATCTGTTACGCTTTCATGCACCAGAGACAGATCTTTCTCTTTTATTCGCTGCTCTTCTTCCTCAAGCTGTTTCTGCAGCTGCGGAAGTCTTCCATATTGAAGTTCTGCTGCCCTTTCCAGATCATAAGATCTCTGGGCCTTCTGAATCTCATTATTTACCTGCTCAATTTCCTCACGGATTTTCTGGACACGTTCAACACTGGTCTTCTCATTATCCCACTGTGCTTTCTTTTTCGCAAAATTCTCCCGCATCTCTGCCAGTTCCTGCTGCAGATGTTCCAGCCGCTCCCGACTCAGACGGTCTTCTTCCTTCTTCAATGCCGCCTCTTCAATCTCAAGCTGCATAATTCTCCTTCGCTGCTCATCCAGCTCTGTCGGCATAGAATCCAGCTCTGTCTTAATGAGAGCACATGCCTCATCCACAAGATCGATTGCCTTGTCCGGCAGAAACCGATCGGAAATATAACGGTTTGACAAAGTTGCTGCTGCCACGAGTGCACCGTCTGTAATCTTCACTCCATGAAATACTTCATAGCGTTCCTTCAATCCACGCAAAATCGAAATGGCGTCTTCCACACTTGGCTCATCTACCATAACCGGCTGAAATCTTCTCTCCAGCGCGGCATCTTTCTCAATATACTTTCGATACTCATCCAGTGTCGTCGCACCAATACAATGTAATTCCCCTCTGGCGAGCATCGGCTTCAGCATATTTCCCGCATCCATCGCACCTTCTGTCTTACCTGCTCCTACAATCGTATGAAGCTCATCGATGAAAAGAATAATATTCCCGTTACTGTTCTTTACCTCTTCCAGAACCGCTTTCAGACGCTCCTCAAATTCTCCGCGATACTTTGCTCCTGCCACAAGCGCTCCCATATCAAGCGCAAATACCTTTTTATCTTTCAGCCCTTCCGGTACATCACCTCTCACAATTCTTTGTGCCAGTCCCTCTACTGCTGCCGTCTTACCAACGCCGGGTTCACCGATAAGCACCGGATTGTTCTTTGTCTTCCGGGAAAGAATCCGGATCACATTGCGGATCTCTGCGTCACGTCCGATTACCGGATCCAGCTTCTGTTCTCTGGCACGTTCCACAAGATCCGTACCATATTTTGCAAGCGAATCATAGGTTGCCTCCGGATTGTCGCTCGTCACTTTTTGATTTCCCCGCACAGTTGAAAGCGCTTGAAGAAATGTCTCCCTGGTAATTCCAAACTCTCGGAAAATTGCTTTTAATTCCCGGTTCGGATATTTCAGCAGTGACAAAAACAGATGTTCTACAGATACATATTCATCCCCCATCTGTTTTGCTTCGTCTTCTGCATGAATCAGAGCTTTATTCAAATCCTGTCCAATAAAAATCTGTCCTCCCTGCACTTTTGTGCGCTTTCGCAGACCTTCCTCAACTCGATTACAAAATAGTGACTCCTGAATCCCCATTTTCTCGATTAATTTGGGAATCAGTCCATCTTCCTGTGTTACTAACGAATAGAGCAGATGCTCTTGCTCCACTTCCTGATTGCCGTATTCATATGCAACCTTCTCGCATCCTTGTACAGCTTGAAGTGAATTCTGAGTAAATTTATTAATATTCATAATCAGTCCCTCCTTCTGTCAGAACTTACTTGTTTTCTTGTTCTATTCGAAATATAACACTTGTTATTAGCAATGTCAAGAGGTGAGTGCTAATTATTTTGTGAAGATTTTGTGAAGCCTTGATTTTACGGACTTCACAGGGATTTTTCACTTGCTTTCGCACTCGATTTTCTTGATTTGACCACATTTTTACGACAAATCTTTGGAAAAATATATTCGTCTGATTTTCTTACCACATTTTACGACAACGACTTATGGTTTATACCACAGCAGGTACGGTTTCTGGCAGGTTCATTTTAGACATCTCGTTCTCCACGTGAGACTTCTCTGCAATATGATTGTAGACATTCATTGTGATCTGTGCATCTGAATGGCCCATCACATACTGCATAACTTTGGGATTGACATTGTTCTCACCCAATCTGGTACATCCCGTATGACGAAGAGTATGCGATGAAATGGGAGGCATCAGCTCCGGCTCTCGCTTCTCTTCTTCTGCCAGTTTGCTTTCTTTCTTATTATAGGCATTGACAATATTTTTCAGAAAGCTGTTCACTCCCGCCGGCATGATTGGACGTCCATGCTTTGTATTGAAGATGAATCCACTGCGTCCACCAATCTCCACATTACTCTGTAAACCAAGCATCAGGTTCAGCTCTCTCTGTTTACGGAACGCATCATATACCATCTGTGTCATAGGAATGTCTCTGATTCCTGCATCCGTTTTGGTTTCTGAATCATGGAAACAATATCCTTCATCACCTTCATAATACACAAGCTGTCCACCTACATGGATCTCCCGATTCTTCATATCCACATCCGACCAGGTTAAGCCGATGGTTTCACTCACTCTCAGGCAAGCCCCAAACATAACCTGCATCATTGGAAGATGAGGCTTATACACATTACTCTGTTCAACAAACTTCAGAAGTTTTTCCTGCTGTTCCAGTGTCAGTGCTTCTTTCTCCTTTGCTGGAGCCCCATAATCTCCAAGTGTTCCTGTTACCGGATTCTTGCGGATAATCCCATCTTCCACTGCCAGTTCAAAACTGGGATTCAATAAGCCATAAAGACCTTTGATCGTACTGTGTGCCAGTCCTTCATCTGACAATGCGGAAAAGAACGTCCTTACGTGAGATGTCTTAAAATCTACAACACGAATGTTTCCCAAAGTATTTCGTATCCGGTAGTCCCACATACGGATATAATTTTTTTCGTTCTTTCCTTGATATTCTTTGTTGCCATGTATCGCTCAAACAACGTATTTACGGTCAGCTTCTTGACTGAGGCGTCTGTAATAAGCAGATCATCCATATCCTTATTGATCTTCTTTTCCATTTCTCGCAGACTCGCCAGATCAGCTGCATAAACCGAATTACGCTTTCCGGTAATTTCATCCTTGTAGCGATACTCATAACGTCCATCCGGGCGCTGGTATTCACCTGTTTTTAAATTTCTTCCTTTATTATCTTTTCTTGCCATATCAATCATTCCTTTCACTTCATTTTTCGTTATTCGGAATGATTTTTGTCCTGTCGGTATCAGTCATTTACTGTCTGATATCTGCTCACAGATTAACATAATATTTTATGATTTCCAAGGATAAATTCCTGCAAAATGCTAATTTTTATTTGCCTTTTTTACAGGAATATTTTTCCCTTTTCATTCCGAAGGAAAGTTGTTGTATTTTATCCTTTTATCTTTCATTACACTGCCATTGCATCAAGATATTTTTTTATCTTATCCACGTTATAAAGAACACGTCTTCCAACAATCACTCTTGCTTCTGCATAGTCTGCAATTTTCTTTGCAGTTACTTCTCCGCAGGATAACATTGCCATTAATCCTTCAATATCTACCGTCAGACGGTTCTCAGCCTTATACTCTGTTGTTTTTCTCATGATGCACATACCTCCTTTCCTCCGTATTCTTCTGCATCACCTCCCAGACAGCGGTTATGCCCGTTGTCAGTACATCTACTTTTTATTTGGACTTCTTACGATGATTTTTCATTCCGTTCGGCGTGTTGGCTTCCATTTGTATATGGCGGTGTCAACGTTACAATTGACCTCTATCAGAAATCTTTCTGAATACTGGCAGCTTCTTCTCAAGCATACCAGCCGTTGCCGGAGTATCTTCGGTTTCCACATACTACTCTCTGATACAGCGGTGGAATCCTGTGTTACCTTTAAGCCCCGAAAGGCACCCATACAGCTCATTCAATTTTCAAGGTCCAATAATCAAAAGTTTTGTAGGTATACATTTTTGTACCTATTTGATTTAATGCCATTATATCCCCCGTTACTGCTAATGTCAATAGCACTTCATGCGTTATAGGTTCTTTTTTGTACTCTTTTTTATTGATTTTCTGCTAGTTTGTGTTATAATCCCATCTTTGACAGTTGAAAAATGAAAATGCGGCTACAAGTCCAGTAAACATGGGCGGTGTAGCCGTTTTCTTGTTTGCAACGATATGTGCTATTTTTCTATTTTTTCTGTTTTGTTTCTTTTATGATCGTCCTCATAGTAGATTTGCGTATGAATTCATAATCC
>NZ_QRVX01000022.1:0-38661 GCF_003458885.1 Coprococcus sp. AF21-14LB
CGCCGATCCTGCCGTATTCGGCGGTCAGCTTCCCGACAGCGGCAAGCAGCTCGTCATTGACGGGGGAAACGGTTATGATGGGGCGTATGGCTGCCCCGGTTATGGCTTGTCGGATAAACTCGGCTTGGCTCATGTTGCAGGCAGAAAGCCTTTCCGCAAACTCGGCGTATTCTTCCTCGGTCATGCGTGTCTTGACTACCCGGCTGCGGTGCGGCGTGTTGTATCGTTTTCGCATGGTAAAAACCTCCTTTCGGCTGCCGCATGGCTGCGGCGGGATAAGCGGCGTAAGCCGCATAAGCAGGGTTTGGGGAAGGCACTCCCCAACAAGATTCCCGCAGGAGCAAAATGAGCGAAAAGCGAATTTTGGTACTGCGGTAGAATCTTGCTCTGAAAAACTCCGGCGTTCCCCGGCTCCCGTCCTTTCCGCTAACAAAACGTTTCAAAAGGGCTTTGCTACCCGCTATTCCGGCTTATCTTGAAAATTTTCCTTTCACTACCTACAACACCACGCAAAGCAAAATGGACGGAGATTTTTAGAATTTCCCCTCTATTCCCTACAACACCACGCAAGCCGGAATAGGCGGACAATGGCAGTATTTTTTTCTTTGATACCCTCTACGGATAAGTAAGGGATTTTGCCAACTGCGGCGGCTATTTTCCCTTTTGTTTTTTCATACTGGGGATTTTCAAAAATGCCAAACAGGAACGAAAAAAAGCAGCAAATCTGTTGAATAGATTTACTGCTTTCTGGTTGCCGGCGAAGCGGCGGTTATTCAGTTGTAGGCGGTAGGGCTATCTCCCAAAGCGGAACTTGAAAATAGCTGTGAGAAGCGTCTGGGTGATGTAGTCCTCTGTATCTTGGTCTACCCGTCCATTCACACGGGCGGCACATTGTATGCGGCGGCGGTAATACTGCAATACAGTTCCCACCGCTTCCGGCTCCCCGCTGGCGGCTTGGACGATTGTTTCATAGGGGAGAAGCCTATTATTTCTCATATGCCATTCCCTCCATTTCCGCTTGGAGCTGCCGTAGGGCTTTTCGGATATGGTAGCCCGCTGTGCTGCGGCTGCGCCCGTACTGTCTGCCAATTTCGTGCTGTGGAATACGCTTGAAAAAGGACAGGTAAATCATTTCCCGCTCCCGTTCGTCCAGCCGTGACAGGCTTCCGCAAGTAAACCGCTGCTGAAAATGACCGTATCGCCGCAAAGGGTAAGTATGTATCCTCGTCCGGCTCCGGGGCTTGGAAATATTCATCTGTCGTGCCTAAAGGGTAGTGCTTTTCGTCTGTGAGGTATTCAAGGGATATTTCTCTTTTGTGCTTCCTGCTCCGTGTCCTCGCTGCGTTGATCGTTGCATTTCGGATAACGACTTTGCAAAAGGCATGGAAAGTGTACTCGATATGTTCCCGATATTCTTCTGTACAGGTCATGGAAAATCCCCCTTTCCTCCCAAAAGGGCTGTGGCTGGTTAGTAGTTGCTTTTTATGATAGTAAGGGGCGGCAGCACTTTAGGCTGTCGCTCCTTGACTGCCTAACTGCAAAACCGGGCGGGGCTGTCAACGGCGGGCGAAGCCGTTCATCTTGACCGTTGACTGGCTCGGCCGGGTTTGCTATTTATCCGGCAAACTTGAATTTATTTTAAGCTATCACGTTTTACCTTTTTAAGCCTTACTATCATTACCATAGGAATTTCTTTATTGTTTTTGAAACATTCTTCATAAAATCCATCAATGACAAATCCAGCTCTGAAACAAAGGTTAAAAATATCTTGTATGGAACGATGATAATAAATCTGCTCCTCCGGCTGCCCTTCGATCGCTATATCATAGTAACTGTGCGGTGTCATATATTTTTCAGTCAATGTGATAAAACAAGGGTGCTGCGTTGCAAAGACAAAAATCCCGTTTTCCTCCAATAGTTCATAAACAGCCATAAAAAGCGGTTCAATATCCGTAATATCCATAATTGCCATATTAGAAACTGCTTTCGTAAAGGCTCGATTTCTTTTTAATCCTAATAAGCTTTCTCTATTGGTCGCATCCGCTACGCAAAACTCAATTTGTTTTGCATATTGTGATCGCCGTCTTTTAGCCAATTCTATCATTTTTTTGCTGTAATCAAAAGCGACGACCGAAGCGCCTCTCTGTGCAAGATACGAAGAATAATTTCCATTGCCGCACGCAATATCCAAAATGTAATCCGAAGGATCAGGAGAGAGAAGTTCCGTTACTTTGGGACGTACTACCTCTCTGTGAAATTCATTGGATTCGTCACCCATTGCATCATCCCAAAATTGTGCGTTTTTCTCCCAGATCTTTTTGCTTTCCTCTGTTCCCATGTTCTCTCCCACTCCCAAAATTTGCCTTTTTGCTTCCATTAAATCTTCCTTACTATATTCCATTGTTACCCTCCATAACTTCTGATTGTTGCCGTCTTGACTATTATGTATCTTTTCTTTCCAAAATGGTATAGGCTTTTATTTTTATAATGCTGCAAAACTTTTCTTCTGTAAGGTATTCAAAGGATATTTCCCTTTGCCGCCGCTATTGGAAAGCCAAAAGCAGCGGCTTTTTTACGCGATATGACCGAAAAGACTAGAAAGCAGGATATGTCATCATTTGTCATTTCTTCTCAATGTAATAACTGCATGGCATATCAAGCCAAATACAAGAGAAAAACAGCCACCGCCAAATAGTGATGCTCCCCACCCTGCACCCGACATTGTCATAAAACCGCCAACAAAGAAAATACCAATGCCAAGAAATATCCCGACACCATAAAAAAGTCCAATTGCCATATCATACTTATTAAATTGTCGTTTCTCTTTTTTTCACATGTTTCCATTTTTGTTATTACCTCCTTCGCAAAATCGTCCATGTGGACTCCAAAAAGAAAACAAATTTTTTTCAACGTATTTAAATCGGGTTCATTAACATCTCTCTCCCAATTCGATAGCGCCTGCCGGGTAACATTCAATTTCCCAGCCAGTTCTTCCTGTGTCATTCCCGATTGTGTTCGCAGATGACGTATTTGCTTTCCTGTTGTAATATCCGTCTGTTTCTGGTTCAAAATGGTTCCTCCTCTCTGATGCTGATTTTATCAATGATATTTCGCAATAGCCAGCAATGAACGTTTGCATTGCGCAAGATGTTACATTATCTTCTGAAACATATGCCGGATCTTGTCTAAACGGCTGTTCGGGCGGCGTGGCTGAAACACAGGCTCGCCGGAAGTTTCCTGATACCCTTTTAATTCTGTAATGCAGACACTTCTTCCATTTGTATAAAAATTCAAATCATTTCTATATTCACCAATACAACGGGCAGGGATTTCCCCCTTAAAAATAACTTCATCTTTTTCAAGTCTGGTTGATTCAATGATTGCGCAATACTTTGGTGCGTCATTATAAGCCCGTGAAAGATATTCCTGCGGTGCAAAAAGGGTAAAGGAAAGGTATGGTTCCAACAGTTGTGTTCCTGCTTTTTTCAATGCCTGCTCCAACACGACAGGCGCAAGAAAACGAAAATCAGCGGGGGTGCTGACCGGGCTGTAATAAACTCCATAATCAAAACAAATTTGGCAGTCTGTCACTCCCCAGCCATATAAGCCCTGCTCCATTCCATAACGCACACCCTCCATGACGGCATTTTGAAAACTTTGGTTTAAATAGCCGAGAGATACCTCGCTTTTATATTGTGTTCCGCTTCCAACAGGAAGCGGTGTTACAGTCAAACCAATAGATGCCCAAAACGGATTCGGCGGCACTTCAATATGAATCGTGTAGCTCGCTTTTTTTTGCGGTCTTTCCAGATAAATAACCGAAGGCTCTTTCATAGCCACGCCCACATGATATTTTTCTTCTAATAGCGAACAAATAACTTCTAACTGTACTTTTCCCAAAAAAGATAATATAATCTCATGTGTAACAGTATCAATGTCAAAATGCAAAAGAGGGTCTGTATCAGCAATCTCTGTGAGGGCATTTAACAGGGCTTCCCTTTGCTCCGGCTTTTGCGGCTCTACCGTTGTCCGAAGTAATGGCATGGGATTATCAATCCGTGTTTTGTGAGGCAGGAGTTTTTCATTTCCCAGAATGTCGTTCAGTTTCAAAGTATCATCAGCTAAAATAACAATTTCTCCCGGACAGGCATGGTCAACCGGGACGATTTCACCATTTGACGGAATACACATTTCTGTAATCTTTATTTTTTCCTTTTTTGACAGCAGCAGGGTATCCCGTAAATGGAGCGTCCCATGATACAGGCGTAAATAAGAAAGCCGTTTTTTCCGCTCTGTATACTCAACCTTAAAAACATATCCACATAATTCAGACTGAATATCGTCTGTTTCTGTAATGAAAGTTTCTGTAATCGCTTCAATCAGTTTTTCTGTTCCTAAATTGTCTTTTGCACTCCCATGATAAACAGGAAACAAAGAGCAGCATCTGGTTCTTTTGCACTTTTCATATTGTAATTCCTGTATATCCAAAGAATCCTCTGCAACATATCGTTCTAATAGTTCATCGCTTCCGGAAATAATCATATCCCATTTGTCCAAATCAGAAATATCGGTCATGGTTATCTTTGGCGACAGGGAAACCTCCTGCATGACAATCATATCACTGGTAAGTTTATCTTTAATGCTTTGGTAAACACGCCGCAGGTCGATCCCATTTTGGTCTATCTTATTTATAAAGATAATTGTCGGAATGTCCATTTTCTGAAGCGCATGGAATAATATACGGGTTTGTGCCTGTACGCCGTCTTTTGCCGAAATGACTAAAACAGCTCCGTCAAGGACAGATAAAGAGCGGTATGCTTCGGTTAAAAAATCCATATGACCGGGAGTGTCCACGATATTGATTTTATAATCATTCCAGCAAAAAGAAGTAACCGCTGTCTGAATGGTAATTCCGCGCTGCCGTTCCAAAATCATAGTGTCTGTTCTTGTAGTTCCTTTATCCACGTTTCCTTGTTCCGCAATCGCTCCACTGGTGTACAGCAGGCTTTCCGTCAATGTTGTTTTTCCTGCGTCTACATGGGCGAGAATTCCAATATTGATTATTTTCATGTGATTGTCCTCCTTTTACAGCCCCAAAAGGGCATAAAAATCCCCAGCAGTAAAATACTTTTACCACTGGGGATTATAATTTGCGGACATACACATATACAGCATACACCTGTTTGTGATTGCTGTTTTTCGGATATGTCAAAATTGATAAGGCAAAAGTATTCTTAAATTGGGTACAAAAAACCAAGCCCCCACAAAAGGGACTATCATAATCCTTTGTTCCCACTATTTGATTATAGTTTTATTTAAGAATACCTTGCCGCATATTTTTTACTCCTTTTTTGGAATGATGCTATTATATCACATTAGTTTTAGGAAAGAAAGTACCTAAAAGAAATTTTTCTTCCCCTTATATGTAACAATCATACCGACTTTCTGGCGTTCAGAATGGTTTCTGCTGTCTGCTGTGGTGTTTGGTTGGAATTGTCCAGCCAAAAGCCGATCCGTGGTGTTGTCTGCATAAATGTATCGTATAAGGTTTCAACCGTAAAGCCGGAATAGCCTGTTTTCTCCCTGTATCGTTCCCTTCCTTTTATTGTTTCCACATCTGGACAAAGAACGACAACCTCAACAGGGTATTTATGCGGCACAAAAAATATGTACATGTAACTAATTCAACACATTTATAATTTGAATAGGGACATTATAGCATTTACTAAATACAAATTCAATGTATACGGAAATAAAGATATAAGGAGTGGGAAGGATTCCGCCGTAGTCGGCATTGTAGGAAAATCCAAAAGTTTAGATTTTCCCACAATGCTTATCTTTTGGTCTTTGGTTCGGAATAGTGTAGTGCTGGCGGTCTATCTCTTGTTTTCGGTTGCTTGCTTCCTTACCGTACATGAGCATTATATTTCCGCTTGAACGATACGTCCAAAATTTATCTCATCTTTAAAAAGATCATATACATATTCTATATTCTGATCCGAAGAGAACATATCAACAATATCCTGAACTATATATTCAATCAACTGTTCCTGCTTATTCATATTAATTTCCTGCCTTTCGCAAAAGTTTTATACTTTTTCTGTATGAAAAGAATACTGCGATGATGTCTTCTTATATATCATTCCTTTCAATAAGGTTTCAAAATCAATAATTTCATTTTCATACTGACGGAATAATAATGCCATATTATCATCCGCAACAGAGTCTATAACAATATCATATTTATTGTCCTTATTGCACAAAGTATCTTTCATATTTGTAAATGTTCGATTTCTATTATTCATGACAAATTTTGCCCATTTTTCCGTTGTTTCTAAACCAAAATCTTTAACCTTGATATCCTCTATTTTTCTAAAGTCATCTTGTATTTCAAAAGTATTGACAACAGGGGAACCTCCATAAATCTTGGAGACTCTTACAGCCATTTTTTCTGCCTGTTCTTTTATGTCTGTCAAATAAACTCCTTTCCCGAAATCTTTATATGGTCTGCACGTTGCCAAATTTATACCATCAATTACAATATTGCTTCCATGATACAATTCATAACGCACCCCCGTTTTTTCTACACAATATCCCCAAATCTTCTACTATTGTTTCAAAATCTAAAGTATGCTCAACTTCATAGTTTTCTTTTATAAACGCAATCCCTTTAAATTGAAAGAGGTAACGAAATGCTTCTTGTATACTGAGATTATATTGTTGTGCAAATTCGTTTACACATGCAACAGTAAAATCTATTTTCTTTTTCTTTTCACTCATGCAAAGCCTCCTATTCTTTAGCAAACACTTGTTTCCATCATAACCTCTCTATCTTTCTCATAACATTTCTCTTTATATCTCTCTGCAATTCTTCATATTTCTGTTGGTACAATATTCAAAAGTTCATGATTTCTTGCACCTTCAGCGGCAATCTCACGAATCTCTATTTCCACATCTCCCCCTGCTTTCTACACTTTATTTTAACTGATTTTTATCTGCAACTCAAGAAAATGACCAAAAGAAAAAGACCGCATTTCTACGATCTTTCTCTCTTCGATATAATCTTTCACAAATGTTCCCCTAGATACATCTTTTTACAATATATGTAGTAAAAATAGAGATTATGTTAAAACAGTTCAAATAGCGACGATGGTCAAAAAATATATCATTCAGCAAACACAAACCATGTGTTTCTGTAAATGCACCTCTCATCTGGATTGTTAACTGCTAATTTGCTCAAATATCTGGCATACTATTTCAAGTTTTTACTTATCCCAACATTTTTCCTTATCTTCTTCGGTAATTGCACGGATCACTCTGCACGGATTCCCCACAGCTACGCTGTCTGATGGAATATCTTTTACAATAACGCTCCCGCCTCCAATCACTACATTACTGCCAATTGTAACACCTGGCATTACTTGTACCCCTGCTCCAAATCAGACATTATTCCCTACATGAATTGGATATGCGTATTCTAATCCCAGATTTCTTCTTTCAAAATCTATTGGATGTCCGGATGTATGAAATCCGCAATTCGGTGCAATAAACACATTGTCTCCGAAAACTATGCCTCCCGCATCTAAAATGACTAGGCCGTGATTTGCATAAAAATTCTCTCCCACTGTAATATATCGTCCGTAATCGCACCAGAAATCCGGTTCTATATGTATCTGCTCTCCTGTTTTTCCAAATATTTTTTTAATCAGCGCTCTCCTTCTTTCCATATCTTTTATTGGCAGATGATTGTATTCCTGACATAGCGTTTTACATTCCAGTCTTTCCTGTTCTAGCTCCTTGTCATAATTTGCATCATACATTTTTCCATTTTTTCTTTTTCTGTCATAATATCCTCTTTTCTATATAATGTTTCCATCAATCAGTACTTTTACGATTCTTGTTGTAGAAATTAATGGTGAACCATCCGCAATAACAATATCAGCATCTTTTCCCACTTCAAGCGATCCTACTCTGTTATCTACTCCGATATGTCTGGCTGGATTAATTGTAATCGCCTTCAATGCATCGAATTCATCCATTCCACTTTGCACTGCAAATCCTGCACAGAGTGCAAGATACTGTTGTGGAATTACCGGCGAATCTGTAATAATTGATACCTGACAGCCTGCTTTTGCAAGAATCCCAGGTGTTTCAAACGATTTATTAATCAATTCCAGTTTCGTTGCATGACCGAATGTAGGCCCAACCGCTACCGGATAATTTTCTTCTGCAAGTTCTTCTGCAATAAGTGATCCGTCTGTCACATGTTCCAGTGTTAGACGCACATCACATTCTTTCGCTACTCGAATTGCTGAAAAAATATCATCTGCCCGATGTGCATGCGCCTTTAATGGAATTTCTTTTTTCAAAACTGGAATCAGTGCTTCCAGCTTCGGATCATAAACCGGGCGTTTACTGATATCTTCTCCCGCCATTTCCTTTCTTTCCATATAGTCTCTCGCTCTTTTCAGTGTTTCGCGAAGTTTGGAAGCTATATCCATACGGCAAGAACAGGATTTATCACAATAACAGCGTTTTGGGTTTTCTCCAAAGGCACATTTCATGGCAATAGGATCTTTCACAATCATCTTATCTACACGTTTTCCGACTGTTTTTATCGCTACAAATGTGCCTCCTAGTACATTTGCTGATCCTGGACCTGTAGCAACACAAGTAACTCCACCTTCTGCAGCCATTTTTAATGTAGGGTCTTGAGGATAAATACCATCACAACCATGCAGTTGAGGGCATATAATATCTGTCATTTCATTATAGTCATCTCCTTCAAAGCCACAGGCATAGTTATCGAGTCCGAGATGACAGTGTGCCTCAACAAATCCCGGATATACCTGTAATCCCTCTGCATCAATGATTTCTGTTCCTTCCGTTACAGAAATATCTCTCCCAATTGCACTGATTTTTCCGTTCTCTACAAGGATATCTCCCTTATAAGCTTCTCTGTTCACTGCATCATGAATTAAACCATTTTTAATACACAGCATATTCTTTCCCTCTCTTTTCATATTTTTTTATAGAAATACACCATATCCCTCAGCACTACCCCCGCCTCAACGATTGGATGGTCATAGTGATCGATAAAAAAGTTCTTTACACGATGAGATTCTGCATATCCGCAGGATTTGTAAAACGGCACTGTCAGCGGACTGTCCCCCGTACCAACATACAGAACTTTGCAGCACTCTCGGTAACGATTCTCGATCTCTTCTAATATCTTTTTCCCATATCCGCGGCGCTGCAGCTGCTCTTTGACTGCCAGATTTTTTATTTCATATGCCCCTGCACCATACGTCTCTTTCTCCTCTGTCACAACACATACGCCTACAAGCAGATTCTCATCATATGCCGCAAAAAGCGTCCCCCGGTCCAGATACTTCATAATCATATCTTCCTGCTCATCAGCCAGCAGAAGGAGTTCCATATAGTCCTGCTTTGAATCTTCAATTTTTTTCAGTTCTATCGCCTGCTTAGTCATTTTCGTTCATCCAATCACGCACAATCTGAATATATTTCTCCGTTTCTTCTACAAAACATGCATGTCTGCTATAGCGGAACAGCTCCCATTTTGCATTCGGGATTCCGTCATACATCGTTTTCGCCACAACAGGCGTACATAGATCATTAATTCCGCTGATCACAAGCGCAGGCTCCTTGATATCCCCAAGCTGATCGCGGTATTCAAAATCCCGCAGATTGCCAAGCGGAGTAAATTCATTCGGTCCCCACGCTGTCACATAAGATTCTGAACCGGATTTTTTCTCTCTTGTCAGACATTCCGGTCCTTCCGGATCCGGCGTTCCCGCACAATGGCGCATCATAAATTCTTCATTCGCTTTCAAATATGCTTCATCATCGTAATTTCCTGTTTCCTCTGCATGGGCAATCGCCTCCTGCATTTCCTGCGGCATAAAGCGGATCATGCGATGCTGCTCTTCTGCCCATAATTTTGATGAAGGTAATGTACTGGACAGAATCAGACTCTTTACACCTTCCGGTTTCTTGTCACATACATACGAAAGCGCCAGCATTCCACCCCATGACTGTCCAAGCAAATGTACTTCTTTTAAACCCAAATGTTCTCTAAGCGCAATCAGCTCTTCTGTCCATGTTTCCTGGTTCCAAAGATCCGGGCGATTGTCTACATAGGAATTTCCGCAGCCAAGCTGATCGTACATGATAAGCGCTCTTCCATCTTCTGCCAATTGATCCAACACTTCAAAATAATTATGCGTCGATCCCGGTCCCCCGTGCATCAAAATTAACGGCTTTTTCCCCTCTCTGCATTCTCCAACGATCCGATAGTATGTCTGATAGCCTTTAAATGGCATATATCCTTCTGTAATCTTCAATTCTATTTCCTCCTTCAGCCGCAAAATCTATTCTTATTTTAACATAGGATTCTATACTTATATACCTGTTTCTTTACATTTCTTTACATATTCATCCGCCACATTGTAATCTTGCTCCGGAAGTGTTAAGATATTTTATAAAACTATATTAATGATAATAAAGGCGGCATTTACATGAAACGAAAACAACTTATCACAATAGGCATTGGTATCTTCCTTTTGATAATGATACCGGTATTAATCCATCTGTTGACTCCTTCTAAAGAATCAGATACTTCCAAAGGCGTTGCTCTACTAAAAGAAATGGAAACAAAGGATATCTCCGAAATCGAAAAGGAAATTGCTTCTCTGCAAAATGCTGATAATACTGATGTATCCGAAGACAATACTTCTGCAGATGCAGCTGATATTGATCCGGCTTCCCGGAACTACAAACAGCTCTTTGCCAACAGCGTTATTATGGGCGACTCCATTACCGAAGCCATTAGCGCATATGATTTTCTTCCCCCTTCCAGCGTAATCGCGACAATCGGAGTGAATATGAACACAATGGATTCTCATTATGAAGTTCTCCGGAATCTGTCACCACAGAACATTTTCCTCTCCTATGGCTCCAACGATATTGAGCGGATTGGAGAAAATATGACGGAGTTTAAAAAAGAATACAAAACAATCATTCAAAATATCAAATCGATTCAGCCGGATGCAACAATTTATATGAATTCTATTTTCCCGGTACAGGAAAAGAAAATTGCCTCCTGCTCTTACTACGCTGATATAACCCCTTACAATGCTATCCTCCAGGAACTTTGTGAGGAAGAAGATTTAATCTATCTCGATAATACAAATCTTGTAAAATCAGAATACTTTGAACCGGATGATTACCATTTTACAGCAGACTTCTATCCATTCTGGTTAAACCGGATGGCAGAGTCTGCCGGCTTATCCGACTAAAATCAGGGGAGACGGTAAATTACCTTCTCCCCTGAAATACATCTCCACACCGCTCCATTTTTCTAATAACCTGCTGCTGCCGCTGCCTTGCCAGTTCCGGATTTACAACCGGATTGTAGACAGACGGTGCATTTGGGATCCCCGCCAACATCGTACACTCATCATCATTCATCTGCGCCGGCAGTTTTCCAAAGTAGCCGATACTCGCATCTCCCACGCAGTAATAATTATTTCCAAAAAAGATAGAATTCACATACATTTCCAATATCTGATCTTTTGTAAAGCTCTGCTCCATCTTAAATGCCATAAATAATTCCGCAATCTTTCGCGTTACTTTCTTTTCCTGAGAAAAGTACTGATTTTTCGCAAGCTGCTGTGTGATCGTACTTCCTCCTTCCACCGGAGCCATTGCCTTTATGTCATTTACGAGAGCCCGGCAGGTGGCAATCAGATCGATTCCAAAATGTCTGTAAAATCTCTTATCCTCCACTGCCAAAACTGCCTTTACATACGTTTCCGGCAGATCCTCCAACTTTGTGTAATTACCAATGGATTGAATTTTCTGTTCCATCTCTTCCATACTCATAGCAGAAAGAGCTGTCTCATACTCCTGATATCCCTTATATCCAAGATAACCGCAGGCAAGTAAGAACAACAGTATCATAAAAGCCAGTAGTTTCTTTAATAATTTCATCTATGCCTTCCTTTTCCGCCGCTGTACATCTGCATCGCAGTCGCCGTCAGCATCTTAAAATGTCTCCTCTTTGCTTCTATGTCCTTATTATAGCCTCCCTTTTTCTTTACTTCCATTGAATTTCCTTACATTTTCTCACAGAAACCTTACAAATTCGTAACCTGAAACAAAAATCCTGTTTCAAGACTTATCACCGGTTAATCTGTGATTGTCTAAAACAGGATTTTATATATGATTTAAAATTTTCTCAATGCATCAGAATCATCTGATGTTTTATCTAAAGCACGGATCTGCACGTAGTAACCGCCGCTCTCTCCGACTTTTACAAACACTCTGTCTCCGACTTTATGGCCAAGCACTGCCTTACCGATCGGAGATTCTGTACTGATCTTCCCAGCCAGAGAATTTCCTCTTACCGTTGTTACAAGCTTAAATGTTTCTGTTTCATCTTCGTCTTCGAAATAAATCTCTACCGTATTATTCAGTCCCACTTCATCTTCCTTCGATTCGTCAGAATAATTTCTGCCGTCTTAATCATCCGTTCCAGATACCGTATCCGGCTTTCATTTATATTCTTATCCTTTTTCGCTGCGTGATACTCGAAATTTTCACTCAGATCTCCGTGGGCTCTGGCTTCTTTCACTGCCTCTAACGCTTCTTTGCGAACAACCAGTTTCCGATACTCTATTTCCTCTTTCATCTTCTGAATATCGCTTTTTGTCAATTGATCATGCATGTTGATTCTTCTTTCTGTTATTTCTTAAATAATGGATCCAGATGCCGTATAAACCAGTAAACGTCAAATCCGCCCTGCCATCTCGTCTCACTCACACCAAGATATATTTTTAGACGTTCATAGGCTTCCTTTGCTTTCTCTTCCTTTCCCCTTCTTCGCTCCAGCATTGCCTGCATATACAGTTCCGCTGCCTGTCCGTGGCTTAACAGATATTCATAGGATACCTGATCTGTGCCTGCTGCCTGCTGCATAAAATGTTCCAGCCGCGGCCGCATCTCTTCGGTCAGGCGTATTCCAGCCTCAAGTTTTTCCGCTGCCAAAAGATCTTCTCCTGCCCGGTCGCTCTCCGGTTGTTCTTCATAAGAAAGACGGGATAATTTTTCCACATAAGAGCGGATCTCCTCCCCATGCTCTCCGTAGGCAAGCTGAAAATACTTATCCACAAGTTCACCAAAATCCTGTTCTTTTTTCCACAAAGTCTCCGAAAGAATAAACATCCCCAGTCCGGTCGGTGCAAATGCCCTTGTTTCCTGGCAGCTCATATAGCCATTTAATCCAATTTCTTCCAAATTCCGAATATCCTGCCAGAGCACTCTTGCTTCGTAGAAATCACCCCAGTCACGGAAAAGATTCCACATATAATGATAATCATAAATAAAGCTGTCTCCGCCAAAGACCTGTTTCCAACCATTTAAAAATGCAAGGTTTTCCTCCACAGCATCCGGCATTTTACAATGATTCAAGGAAAACTCCGGTATCTTTGCATCTGTTTCTGTCGGCAGTGCCTGTTTGTATGAACGGGAAATCGGTGCAAACATAAAGAGAAAACGTTCTTCATTCTGAATTCTTGTTTCCTTTGGCGGCCAGAGCAGATCACAGTAACTGAGAAATACAATTTTTGTCTCAAGCCCTTTCTCTGTCATTTTCTCATCTACCAAATTCAGCATCTCCACATACCAGTCTGCCGGAAGCCTGCGACGGCAATCTTCACATTCACAGCTGTTATTGCTGGCATCTGCAAGCCAGAAATGCATTACATCCACGCCCGGATTTTTCTCTAAATATTCAATAACCACATTTGCAATGCGCTCCCGCACTTCCGGCTTGGAATAGCACAAATGGGTATTTAATGCAATCCCGCCAAAAAGTTTCCGTTCCCCGCTTACTTCTGCAAGCCAGCTTCGAAATTCTTCCGGTACAATGGAAATATCATCTTCATCCCAGCCAAGTCCCTGAACCTGCACTGCCGCCGTTGTGATGCCATGGCCGGCTGCGTGCCAGAGGAGTCCTCTTAACTTCATCTGTTCCGATACCGTCTCTCTGATGAACCGTTCCGCTTCTTCCACCGAAGGAACTTCCTCCGGTACTGCATGCGGATTATTGCGATGTTCATACCAGGAACGGAAAAATTCATATGGAACAAAAAACTGTGTAAAATAAGAATTCATTCCTGCTTTCGGAAGCCAGTCAATCATTTCCAGTACATTTTCATAGGAAACCGCTCCTTCAATACAGATTCCCCGATGACGGTAAGACGGAAGTTCCCGCAGATTGACATGGTGCTCACGCAAATACTGCGGCGCTTTTTCCCCAAAGATTCCCGGTCGCAGAAAACTAAAACCAATCTCTTTTAAAAAACGATATACACCAAGAAGTACACTCCGCTCATTTACACCGCGGATGTAGCCTGAAAGATTATCAATACAGATTTCATAACCATCATCTAATTTCTCGTTCTCTACCTCAAATTCCTCTGATACTTCTAACACAATTTCTTTTAGAAAATAATCCGGCGTGTGATATGGCAGAATACTAACCTGTACCCACAATTTTTCCAGATATTTTTTTAATTCAGAAGCCGCAAACTGCAGTATCTGACTCTCCTTTTCATATAGCACAGTTATCATTGTTTTATTCATTTTTTATTCCTTTCTGCTATTTTTCCGGTGTAAATCCCTCAAAAATAAAATACTGAAAATAAGGCTTTGCCGCCTCTAACTGCTCCTGGCTTCGGATTGTCCATGCCACCGCCGGACACTGAAAAACCCTTCGGCAAAGTTCTTTTGCAAATGCCCGCGGGGTTCTTCTGTCGTAGGCGATAAAATCCGGTTTCGTCAGAAAATTAAACAACAAGTTCTCAAGCGCCCAGTGAAGCGGGTTTTCCCATCCTTCTATCTTGCGATAATTCATGGCAAGCTGTCCCCGCATTACTTCCGGCCGGTGTTTTCGATACCAGAAAAGAACTTGGGGATGAAAAGATTCTACACAGTAATACCCTTTATAATTTTTCAAAAGCTGATCCGCTTTTTCGCAGATGGCACTGCCCTGTTTGTATTTCAATTCTACGATCAGCGGAACTTTTCCGTCCACAAGCTTTAGAACATCTTCCAAAAGCGGGATTCTTTCTCCGGACTCGAACAGAGGGATCTCCTGCAATTCTTCATATGTAAAATGATCTACTTTTTCACGGATTCCCGCAACTCTTTTCAAATCCATATCGTGGGTAACAATTACTTTTCCATCTCTTGTCAACTGGATATCCATTTCAATCCCATATCCGGCATCCACTGCTCTTTGAAATGCTTTTAACGTATTCTCCGGACATCCATTATGATTCTCATGGAGTCCCCGGTGCGCATAGTATACGTCCGGCAGTGATGCTTTTCCCTTTTTCCTTCCCGGAATAATTGCCAGTACATATGCCGATACTGCCCCTAAAGCTGTATAGAATATCCCTTTCATAGTCTGCGCCTCCAGTCTTGCTTTTTCGCATCTTACTTTATACTATCGTATTCTATCTTATCATATCCGGTGAAATCTCAGAAAGTGCATGGGCACCGCACATTGCCATTGTATCTTCCAGTTCTGCACCGATTTTCTCCACATAGGCTTTGACCCCCTCTTCTTCCGCACCGTACACTGCTGTTACAAATGGTCTTGCAATGATTATCGCATCTGCACCGAGAGCTAATGCCTTAAATACATCCGTACCGGACCGGATTCCTCCGTCCACAAAGATTTTCATGGAATCTCCAACAGCTGCCTTGATCTCGCGGAGCACTTCTGCCGTAGCCGGACACTGATCCAGAACTCTTCCGCCATGATTCGATACTACGATAGCTGCCGCTCCTGCTTCTTTTGCCTTAAGAGCGCCTTTGACAGTCATAATTCCCTTAACGATAAATGGAGTTGTTCCACAGCTTCTGATTACCTCAGCAAGTTCCTCCACTGTCTTTCTTCCTGCCGGAGGATTCATATTCTTTAAAAATGGAAGACCTGCCGCATCCACATCCATTGCTACCGCAAATGCTCCGGCTTCCTTTACTAATTTCATTTTTTCTTCAATGGTTTCCAGATTCCATGGTTTTACTGTCGGAATCCCTTTGCCTTCCACACTGCTAATTGCTTTTGCGGCTGCTTTCATAACTTCCGGATCTACCCCGTCACCGGTAAACGCCGCAATTCCATTTTCTGCACAGGCAGATACGAGAATGTTATTATACGTTGCATCCGTATGTTTGTCTCCATAGTGAAGCTTCACAGCTCCGACCGGACCTGCAAAAAATGGATAACGAAACTTCTGCCCGAACAGTTCCAGACTTGTATCTACCGGTGTATTCTCTGTAATTGTATCCATATTGACACGGATTTCCTGCCATTTATCATAATTACGTATTGCCGTATCACCAACACCCTTTGCCCCCGGTCCCGGCATCTGATTTCTGCATGCTTTTCCATTGCACACTGGGCATGCCTTACAGTACGGTCCGATATTTCCCTTTGCTTTTTCTATTACTTCCTGAAATGTCATAACTTCTTCTCCTCCTTCTTCCCTAAACGGATTTCCTCCATATATTCACTCAGATCTTCATCCAGATAATTAAACAGGTAGTTTCCATTCTTCTGCCGTTTTTCTGCAATTTCTTCCTGAATCTGAGCGTTCGCAATCTCAATTTCTGTTCGCAGTTCCCTCGACGACAGAAGTGAAGCTCCCTGCCCTCGGATAATAATCTGCTCAAGCCCGTCAGAAGTTGCCACTGTCACTTTATATTTACGGCCGATGTCATGGACAACTTTCTCGATATATTGGTCTGCCGTCTCCGCTTCTTTTGTATAAACAACATCAATATTGTGATAATGTACCACATCTCCCTGATACCCTTCCTGCTTATAGGCATCAAATACGATGATGACATTGCATTTTTTGTATCCTTGATAATTCGACATAATATCCATCAGCTTCGTTCTGGCTCCATCCAGATTCACCGCTGCAAGTTCTTTCAGATCTTCCCATGCATGAATTACATTATAGCCATCCACAAGCAGATAATGATCATAGATTTCCTCCCGCACCGGCTTCGGCTTCGTAAAACTTTTCCCGGTAATACCGCCTGGCACTACATATTTCGGTCGGCGTTCTCCATAGGTTTTCTTAAAAATCTCTTCCAGCTCTTTTTCTTCCTGCCAGCTTCCATAGCCGGCAAAAGCGCTTCCGGAACCAGGTCCATCGTCCGCTATATCTCCACTCGCAGAGATTTCAGTCTCACTTTGTTCCATTGCTGCCCTCTGTCGCTGCCACTTTCCCATTTGCGATTCGATATGCATATGTTCTTCCACTTCATTCCACGGCACATAATATCCGGCTCCATGAGCACAGAACACAGAACCGGTTGGATTTTCTGTATCCTGCTCTGCATCATATCCCATCGATGCCAATACCTCTTCTGTATTATGGCATGGTCTGTATTCTCCCGGTGTGCAGAAGATCCGTCCCCGGCCTCTTGTATAGGACGTTACTTCCCTCGGATAATCTCTCATCTCAGATACCGGTGCACTTCCGGTCAAAACAGTCATTTCTCCTTCCGTCTGTGCCGGTTCAAATGTACCTCCCATCCGCTGTATATCCGTCATTGCCCTTCCGATTAGATCCGGCGGAAGTTCCAGACGAAATGCATAATACGGTTCCAGAAGCACACTCTCATTTCTCTTCAGTCCATGACGGACCGCTCTGTACGTTGCCTGACGGAAGTCTCCCCCTTCTGTATGCTTTAAGTGGGCTCTTCCTGCCGCCAGAGTAATTTTCATATCCGTGATCGGAGCTCCCGACAGCACCCCCGGATGCTCGCGTTCTCCCAGATGCGTCAGAATCAATCTCTGCCAGTTCCGATCAAGTACATCTTCACTGCAGATCGTATCAAATACAAGACCGCTGCCTGGTTCTCCCGGCTCCAATATCAAATGTACTTCCGCATAGTGTCTTAACGGCTCAAAATGCCCTACTCCCTCGGAACGTTTTGTAATTGTTTCCTTATATACAATACTTCCCGTTCCAAATTCTACTTCCACACCGTACCGCTCTCGAATCAGACTTTTTAGAATTTCAATCTGAATTTCTCCCATTACTTGAACATGGATTTCGCCGAGATGTTCATTCCACACAATATGAAGTTCCGGTTCTTCCTCTTCTAACCTCTTCATTTTCAAAAGCATCTCGTGGACATTCGTCCCTTCCGGAAGTATCAGCCCGTAAGTAAGCACCGGTTGAAGTACCGGCTGCGCAGAAGCGGCTTCTATTCCAAGCCCCTGTCCCGGATAGGTTCTTGTAAGTCCGGTAACAGCGCAGACCTCTCCTGCTGCTATTTCTTTCACGGTATCATATTTTGTTCCGGAATAAATGCGAATCTGATCCGCTTTCTCTTCCCAGATTTCATCTGCCATCTGACTTTCCGAAGATCGATTCGTAAGCAATTCTTTTACCTTTAAGCTCCCCCCGGTCAGCTTCATGTAAGTCAAACGGTTGCCCTGTTCATCTCTGGCAATCTTAAATACCTTCGCCCCAAACTGCTCCGGATAACTTTTGCCTGCAGTATATATTTCCAGACCTTTCTGAAATTCTTCCACACCCGACATTTTCAACGCAGATCCAAAGTAACACGGAAATACCTTCCGCTCAATAATCAGTTGTATGATCTCTTTATCCCGTACATCTCCGCTCTCCAAATAAGATTCCAACACATCCTCATCGGTCATAGCAATCTGCTCAAGCATGTCTTCTTTCTCTCCGAGAAAATCAATACAGCCCTCATCTAAACGTTTTTTCAGCTCTTCCAAAATCCTTTCCCGGTCTGTTCCCGGCTGATCCATCTTATTGATAAATAAGAATGTCGGAATCCGATATCGCTTAAGCAATTTCCAGAGTGTCTGCGTATGTCCCTGAACACCATCTGCTCCATTAATCACAAGAACAGCATAATCAAGTACCTGCAGCGTCCGCTCCATCTCTGCCGAAAAATCCACATGCCCCGGCGTATCCAACAGTGTCACCTGCATCTTCCCCATGGTAAGCTCTGCCTGTTTCGAGAAGATTGTAATTCCCCGCTCACGTTCCAGTACAAAATTATCAAGAAAAGCATCTCCATGATCTACTCGTCCGGCTTTTCTGATCGCCCCATTCAAATAAAGAAGCGCCTCCGATAAGGTTGTTTTTCCTGCATCGACATGAGCCAACAGACCAACACATATATGTTTTTTCGTTTTTTCAGGCTTCTGTCCGCCCATAAAAACGCCTCCCTTCACTACTGCATAATACTGAATTATACCACAAAAGGAATCGTTGGTCGAGATGCTGTTGTACTCAATCCAATATGAACTTTTCTTTATCGTATTGGAAGTATAAATAACTTTTACTATAGAAACTATACACTGTTTTAATATTTATTGCTTTTATCTATTAAAAGCTATCATTTATCATATCTTTCAATGACCACTGTACAAATCTTCGTATTATAATAAATCTATATTTGCAATGAATGAAACACAAAAGGAGAACAACTATGCCAGAATTAAATTTACCGGAAGATTTTGAAACATTCCCGGAAGCTCGAAAGAAATCATTTCTTCGTTTAAAAGAACTAAAAGATCAGGGACGACGCATTGTCGGTACTTTCTGCACCTACACTCCGTCAGAACTTGTTACTGCTGCTGATGCTATCGCCGTAGGGCTTTGCGGTATCAGTGAAGAACTGATTCCTCCGGCTGAAACAAGACTTCCAAAGAACCTCTGTCCACTGATTAAGTCAAGCTACGGCGGCGCTCTCTCCGGAAAATGTCCGTTTTTCTATTTTTCCGATATGATCCTTGCCGAAACAACGTGCGACGGCAAAAAGAAAATGTACGAATTGCTCGGAGAGCTAAAGCACACTCACGTCATGCAGCTTCCACCCGGAAGTACCGGTGTCAAAGCGCTGGAATTCTGGAAAGCAGAGGTTGTTGATATCAAAGAAGAATTTGAGCGTTTTTATGGAATCGAGATTACAGACGAAAAAATCCGCGAAGCAATCAAACTGAGGAATCGAGAGCGAAAAGCCGTCCTCGACTTTTTTGAGGTCGGACGTCTGAAACCTTCTCCGGTCAGCGGTTATGAGATCAATACAATCATTTCTTCTAACGATTACAATTATGATATCGAAGGAAAGATTGCATATCTGGAAAAACGTACTGCCGAACTGAAGGATCTGTACGAAAAAGAATATAAAGGCAAACCATCCCGCCCGCGTATCCTCATTACCGGATGTCCGACAACCGGTGTTATGGATAAGGTTATCAAGCGAATCGAAGAGCTCGGCGCCGATGTTGTTGGATTCGAAAACTGCTGTGGTCCGCGTGAGAAAAAAGATCCGGTTGATGAAACAAAAGATCCAATCACCGCAATTGCAGAAAAATATCTCCGCGTCAACTGTTCTGTTATGAGCCCGAATCCGGGGCGTCTTGATGCGCTTGGCACACAGATCGATGAATACCAGGTAGACGGCGTTGTGGAAGTACTTCTTCACGCCTGCCATACATTTGCAATTGAGGCAGACACAATCAAGCACTATGTAACAACTGAGAAGCAGCTTCCTTATATGGCTATCAATACCGACTATTCTCCTGCCGATCAAGCGCAGATTGACACAAGACTTGGTGCTTTCATTGAATTGCTCGGTGCACAGTGCTAACCGGAAAGTGTGCATCAAATGGACTATTACTACATTTTAGCTTTTGAAAATACACGGGATGCCATGACAGCGCTCTCCCTGTCAAGAGAGCAGATCCGCGCTCTCATCATGCCAATTCCTTCTGATATCAGCAGTGGATGCGGTTTGGCGCTGCGTTTCCCTGACAGTACCGAAGAACAGATTCTGTCTTTCTGTCAGAAACTGGATTTCCCTTGTACGTTATACAAAATGGTCACTGCCAAAGTCAATGGCAGACGCGCTGTGACAAAGCTTTTTCAACAACAACATTCTTAATATCTATAGGTGCATTTGCAAACAAATCCTCTCTCCGGATTTTCTTTGCAAAACTACATAGCAAAACCGCTGGAAAACAGATGTTTTCGTCTGTCTTCCGGCGGTTTATCTCATTCCACTCTGGGGATCCGTTTTAAAATTCCCTCAAATTTTATGCAATACGTTCTGCTTCGAATCCCATTTCTTTCAGAATATCCATTGTCACTTCCATACAATGATCGCAGTCACAAATAGATACTTTCTTGCCTTCAAAATCAACTTCATGCTTAATTGCCGCATCTTCTAATGCTGCGTCAATTTTCTTTGCACATTCTGGACAGCAAAGTCCCGGTACGCTTAATACTCTCATCTTACAATCTCCTTATCATTTGAATTGATATGTTTCACCGATTCTACAACGTAATAACCTGATCTACATTTGCAGGTGCAAGTGCTGCATAAACATTCGGGAAACATCCGATTCCTGCCGGTGCCACAAGTTTATCAGCAATATCTCTCTGATAGCAGCAGCGGTCACATGCCATAAGAAGCATGCCTGTCTTCTCGCTGAGCGCCTGCAGTCTTGCTCCGATATCAGATCCTTCCACCAACATATAAGTATTGTCAAAGAAGAACATCATTCCGGCTACTTCTACGCCATGTCTTCCTTCTTCCAACTGCGGAATAATCATCGTCTCAAGAATCTCTCTCGCATGTTCTGATTCAAATAAATAAGCTACTTTCATTGTTGTAATCCTCCTCCGTTTGCTGTGCCATTCCCCTTCAAATTGCTTTATATTGCCTTTGCCAGCAGCCACTTCAAATCATCCGCATTCACTTCTGTGTGGAAGATTTCATATGCTTCTTTTACAGCTCTGTCAATATCAGCCTTAATTACCATTTTCGGATCTAATTCCATATCCGCAACATACTGATCAAATTCTGCACCACTGCAGAAAAAGTTCATAACATTTCAGCAGGAGCCTGCCCAGTTTGACATTTCTCCAAGTGGAAATGTCAATGCATGAAGTTCTTTTGGAGAATACTCTGCCACCTTACCGTCTGTGATCTTTACAAAAACCGGTTCCCCGCTGACTGCGCTGACTGAATGAACTTCTGTATCTTGATGAAATGTAAATGCAGCCCCGATTGCGTCAATTGCACACATAGCAGTAAAAGTTCTTCCATCTGCAAGTGTTACTCTGTGATTTGTTGGAAGCGCAGACACTGGGTAAATAAAGTTTACCTTTGTTCCGTCAAGCACCATTCCATCCTCTTCCAGTAACTTCTCACAAATTTCTTTATATTCTTTTCCACTCATTTGAAGCTTGCCAAGTACCGCAACTCTATCTTCTTCCAGATCAAATGCTCTGCCGTTATTTACTGTTTCATTAATAATTGCAAGCCGAAGCTCATTCTCCCGCTCTGTAAATTTCTCATGTACGTTTTTAATCTTCTGTGCCATTATTTTCCACTTTCTACTCCCTGTATAAATTCCATTAAATCCTTATCATCATCTGTGTAAACCTCTCCATTTAACGCAGATTTCAGCACAGTCGTTAATTGGTCTACATAGTCATGATATTTTGGATTCGTGCGATCACGCGGTCTCGGCAGATCAATCTTAATATCTGCCAGTATCTTCCCGTGATTTCGTGACATCACAACGACCCGGTCACTCAGATAAATCGACTCATCCACATCGTGAGTTACCATAAGCGCTGTCGTCTTTTTCTTTTGTAAAATACTTTCCAGCTGCATCTGGAGCATCTGTCTCATCTGAAAATCTACCGCTCCAAGCGGCTCATCCATCAAAAGTACCTGCGGATCACAGGCAATTGCACGAAGAAGCGCAACTCTCTGCTTCATACCACCGGAAAGTTCATGTATGTAGTGATTCTCATACTCTGTAAGCTGAGCCATCTCTAATAACTCTTTCAGCGTCTGTTTGCGCTGTTCCTTTGAAACTTTCATTTTTTTCATTGGATATTCAATGTTTTCTCCAACTTTCAGCCACGGAAATAATGCATAATTCTGAAACATAAATGCACGATCTGTCCCAGGCTTGCTGACTTCTTTTCCATTTACAATAATTTTTCCATCATCCGGCTTTTGGAATCCGGCAATAATTGTCAACGTTGTTGTCTTTCCACATCCGGAAGGACCAAGCAGAGAAACAAATTCTCCCTCTCCCACCTCAAAAGAAACATCCTTCAATACCTGCGCCGGCTCTTCCGGTTTTCTCTTGTTTTTAAATGTTTTTGAAATATGTTCTACTGAAATAGACATCTCTTTCCTCTCCTCTGTACATATATCTTTGTTTACTGCCTCAATTCTAACGGTAAAAACTCTATCTGCTTGTCCTGAATCCATTCCTTCTGCACTCCAAGTTTTTCTGCCAGATATTCCGGTTGATTTAATTTCTCTACTGCCTGATTATAACTGATCACAAAATCTTCAAATGCTTTTGTTTTTGCAAATTCTTTCTCTACTACAAGCACATAGGAAATATAGTCATGGGCCGAAAGCGGTTTGTTCCGGTACTGCGGTACTTTTGCCGCCTTCGTCACATCCTGAATTACTGCATCCACCTGTCCATCCTCTAATGTATAAAGAATGCCTTTCTGGGTTACATCCTGAAAACTCTCGATTTGTGGATACGTTTCCTGTGCCACCTGTTTTTCCTGCTCCCTTCCCTGACTGATTCCGACTGTTTTTACCTTCTCCCATTCATTTTTATAACTGATTACTTCTGCATTCATAATTGCAGGACCATAGATTTCCACATGTTCATTCTGCTCCACGGTATGTACGGCAACATGCTGACAATAAAATGCAAGATTAATTTCTTTCGCACTCAGTGCCCACTGAGCAAGATTGCTTCAGCAATCCTGGAACGATGAGCTTTCCAGTGAATCTTTGATTTCATATGTCTCACTCAGAAGCTCCACCGTTTCTTTCATTAGCACACCTGACAGATCATCACCTGCACCAATTCTAATCTCAGCATTCTCGTTCATTGCCTTCTCTTTTGGAAACCCAAAACTAATTAAAAAACCTACAGCAATAAATCCAATAATAAAAATGACAACTTTTTTCTGAATACTCATGAATTATGCTTTCTTCATCTTTCTCCGAAGATATCTGTATACTGCAACAACTGCATATGCGATGATAATTCCGCTGCAAATCCAATTTGCCCAGGCTGGAAGCTCAATCATCAGTTTATTCGCCTGCTTAATTGTGTTAGATGTTCTATCGAAATCCAACACCGGTTTAAATCCCGGCATCAATAATTTGTTCGCAATATAACCGGAAATAAATCCCAATGCTACTATCATTGAAAAATACATTGTGCTGGCTCTTTTTCCGATCATCTTTGTGATCGTAAGAAGTTCCGGCACGTTCGTACCTGCTCCAGCCATCAGGTACATGATTGATATACCTGGTGCAGCTCCACTGGCTACCAGAGCTGCAATAAACGGTATATGGCCTACCGCTCAAACATACATAAATGTTGAGACAACAGCAATTCCGAATAAGGAAATCACTCCCGGCTGACCGAGATAATCATGAATAAATGACTGTGGAACAATGGTAAATAAAAATCCTGCAATCAACATTCCTGTAACACTGTACTTACTAATTGTGACTGCAAGTTCTGTCGCTGACCACCGCAGACCGCTTTTAATTTTCTCCCAGAAGGACGGTTCTTCAAACTCCAGCTGAATCATACCACCTCCTTCGGAGTCTTCTTCATCGGTTTCAAGCTTAACAGAAACTTCTGAACCGCCATATTTTTTATTGCGCAGACCAATATGTAATTCATCTCCGCCAAAACGATTCGCAATCATTCCGATGAGCATTGGTCCTACAAATCCTGAAATTACATATATAATTGTAATTTCTTTTCCCAAAAGCCCCCATGACAGCAACACCGCCAATGGGTTGATGACTGGCGTACTTGTCATAAAGGTTAATGTGGGACCAAGATAGGCTCCGCTGTAGTACATACTGATTCCCAATGGGATCGTTCCGCAGCTGCAGATAGGAAGTAACATTCCGGTTACCGTTGTCCAGAATACCCCTCTCACTTTCGTAGAACCAATTGCTGTCTTCTGCAAATTCTCAGGCTTAATAAACTCGTGCAGCAACCCTGCAACGATAAAGCTGAAAACAACCCAGGCAGAAGAACTGTTCAGCATCGACCAGGCCGACTGGATAATGCTGTACAAAAAGTCCAATACCTCTCTCATTATAGTTTTAAAGCCTCCTCAAATGCGTTTCGCACAGCTTGTTTTGTCAGTTTCGTTACTGCTTTTTTCTCATTGATTACAAGCATACTCTTAGAAACTGAACCATACTTTTTAATATAATCGAAGTCTGTACCTGCGCGATATATTTTTACATGTACTCTGCCTTCATATTCTTTCTCTAAGACTTGAACCAAGTTCCCGAATACTTCGCATCACGCACATACACTGATATACTCGATACATGGCTTTTCCACTTTTACACCTCCCTATAATATCTATATATCTTCCTAATTATAACGGAGTTCTAAATTCTTTTCTTGTTTTATTAAAAAAACCTAATATATTAATATTCATTTATTTTTGTTATGAATATTTATATCTTCTTACAAATAAATCTGCTATGATTTTTTTGAATTATTACAATTTATTCATATCTATTCATCAAGGGGGTGAGGTTTTGAGTGAAAACAAACAAGTAGATCGTATGATCCACGCCACCAAAATGAAAGATCGGCAAAATTGGCGAAAAATGGGCGGCAAAAACTATAATGTTGGAGCAATCATTTCTCTTATTATTATTGCAATCGTCTGGTATGTTGCTGCACACATCGTAGATTCTCCATTTACATTCCCGTATTTAGAGACCGTATTACATGATGTCGTTTATTCTCTATCTGATTTATACGTTCTTAAAAATCTCGGAATTACGATGCGCCGAGTTCTGACCGGTTCCTTATATGCTTTCATTATTGGTTTTCCTTTAGGAATGATTATGGGATATTCTCCTAAAATTTTGCAGGCAATGTCTCCATTTATCAACTCCTTAAGACAAGTTCCAATTATGGCGTGGGTTCCTTTATCTATTGTATGGCTTGGTATTGGTGATGGTCCAACCATTTTCCTGATCGCGTTTAGCGGTATTTTTACAATTATTTTAAATACCGTTGCAGGTGTGCAGGACATCAGTAAAGATTTCTATAATGCCGCACGATCAATGGGCGCAGGAACATTAAGCATTATAAAAGATATTGTTATTCCGGGCTCTCTTCCTGGAGTGCTGACCGGAATTCGACTGGCAATCGGACTTGGATGGATGTCCGTTATATGAGCGGAGTTCATTGCGACAAGTGCCGGGTTCGGTTACATAATGGTGGAAGCTCAGGGCCGTTTACAGACTTCAACAGTTATCGCATATATGATAATTGCCGGTCTGATTGGTTTCCTGATCGACACTGTTCTTGTACTTTGTGAAAGAGTACTGTTACAGTGGAAAGCATAACACAGACGGAGACAACAGCATGTCCGCCAGATTGCTGCCGTCTATAGAAAGTCTGAAGAAATAACTGATTTTCATTATTTCTTCAGGCTTTATTTATTTTTTATATATTTCACTCTGTCTTCATTCGAAAATCAAATACATCTTTGGATTACTTTCTTTTTCCAAATTCCTCTGCTATAATGACTTTGCAAATATTAATAAATATTAATTTTTTAATATGACATACGAAGGGGGAAATGACATGAAAAAGAAAGTTTTAGCAGCATTTCTCGCTACTGCAATGGTATGCGGTCTTCTCACAGGCTGTCATGACAGTAGTAAGAATGAAGCTACGATCGACATCAAGAAAACAAGCTACGATCCAAAAGAAGAAGTCAAAGACTTTGAATTCGGAGAGTTAAATGATGTAGAAAAGGATTATGTAATTGAGATGGGTTACAATAACTGTGACCATATGGTTGCTTCAATCATCGGTGAGAAAGCCGGTATTTACGAGGCAATGGGATTAAATGTTAATCTTACAAAATCAGGCGAAACAACAAAAGCACTTATTAGCGGCGCAATGGACGTTGGTTACATTGGTGTTGGCGCTGCCGGTCTTTCACAAAATCCACCATACTTTATTGCATCTGCAAACCACACTGGTGGTTCCCGCTACTTAGTAGTAAGTAATGACATTAAAGAAGCAAAAGATATCGAAGGCAAAACACTTGCAATGCCTGCTGAACCTGCTGAAGATTCAGAATGGCGCGGTTGGGCAAGAGATTATGGATTTTCCTATAATAAAGAAGATTATGACATTGTCAGCATGGGACAAGCTGATGCTATGTTCGCATTAAAAGCCGGTCAGATTGACGGCTTCGTCTGCTGAGACCCTTATGCCTCTCAGGCAGAGTTCGAAGGTTTCGGACATATTATGTGTATCAGTTGGGGAACAAATCTTGATGAAAACGGTAAGGTACCGGATGCTGACTCCTGGGCAAGATGCTGTACGCTCAGTATGAATAAAGACTTTGAGCAGAAATGCCCAGAACTTGCTCGTCGTCTCGTATATGCGCACACACTTGCAGTTCAGTATTTATACACGCATCCTTATAATGCAGCGATGATGTTTGCCGATGGATTTGACTGTGATCCATATGTAGCGCTTCGTACAGTCTATATGAAAACTGTTGCAGAAGGCCGTACAATCACATGGCACTGGTCAGAATCTAACCTGGAAAATGATGAGAAATTTGACACACAGTGGCAAAATCCATCGATTCCGGAAGTTGATATTAACTACAAATCAATTTATGAAGAATCACTCCAGAAAGCCACTGCATTACATGAATCAGCAGGTACTCGTGATTTTGAAGAATTCATAAAAGAAGACGTTGATCCAATTTCACCACTTGGAATTACATTTGAAGATTGGTACAACAACGCAAAAACAATTGATGGTATCTCTGATGAGGACGCGGTTGACATTTCTAAAACAGCAACTCCGTATCTCAACGAGAATCTAAAAGAGAAAGATAAATAAGCATTAAAAATTCCTGCGTCAGATCAGTTTGACGCAGGAATTTTTTCTGTTTCTTCGATTGTATATGGAAAATCTACAATAAACATTGTTCCTTTTCCGATTTCTGTTTTTACCCGGATAGTTCCCCCATGTTCTTCTGTCAGACGCTTTACAACAGTAAGCCCAATACCGGTTCCCTCACTCACTTTTTTGGTTGTAAAAAATGGTTGGAATACTTTCTGTTTAATCTCTGTTGGAATCCCTTCACCATTATCTTCGATAATAAGTCTTACAAACTTATCATCATCTGTACTTAGACCAAATTCAATTTTTAATACCCCTCCTTTTTTCATTGCATGAACTGCATTCGTAGCTAAATTCAGCACAATCTGATTGAGCGATCCAACCTGTCCGTGTATTTTATATGGTGTTTTGCAAATATTTTCCTGTAACACAATATTTTCCGGAAGTATTTTTTTTACAATATTTATAGCCTCGTGCATTGCATAAACCGCATCATAATCTGTCAAAACTTTTTCCGCTTTTCCCTGTCTGCTGTAATCCAATAATTGTCTTGCCAATTCCCCGCAGCGAACAGCTGAGGTTTTCAGTTCATTAATCTCATCCGGCATTTCTTTCTGTACAACTTCATTTTCTTCTAATAATTCTGCATATAAAACAATCGGCGTCATCAAATTGTTAAATTCATGCGCAATTGCTCCGGTCAATACCCCCAAAGTTTTGGAATGATTGTATTTCTTCATTAAACCTTCCTGCTTTTTCATTGTCTCATTCAGCGTCTTTTCGTGCTGAAGTTCTTTGACCAATTCTGTTTCCTTCTTATGATGTTCCTGTAATTTATAAATGAATCCGATTGCTGTCACAACTAATAATATGCCGATCAAACTAAAATCCAATGAAATCCGTTCCAATGGAGTTACTAATTCATTATAATTCTCAATAATATACAAAAATAGTTTCTCTTCTCCGATTGTAATCGTCTCACAGGCAATTAATTTTTTTGTATTTTTTAACGAACCTCCATTTGTTTCGTAAATCCATTTTACTGTACTTCCTTTGCCGGCAATATGTGATATCGAAATATCTTCTTTCCTGTAAGTTCCGGGCATAATCGTTTTTCCTGCCTCGTTCTGAACAATGCAGTATCTTCCATTTTCTGTTTCTAATGCAGATAGTGCCTGTTCTTCTTCATAAATTTCATCCAGGTCCAGCTGTACACGCACATATCCGGTAATTTTCCCCCTGACAGAAATTGTTTTCAGCATATATAAAGCATATGCCCCTTCCTCTGTCTGTTCAATCGGCCCTATCACAACTTCTCCCGGATTTTTCAGCATTTCCGCACATTGTTTCTGCTCCCATTCCTGTTGTTTTCTAATCTCTTCCAGTGGCACATATTCGCAGCGTTCCCCCATCTTAATGCTTCCGGTCTCTACCTCATCTAAATTTTCCATATCCCCTGAAAAAGCTGCATATACCAAATCTTTTTTTGATTCTAAAGTTGAAAACAAACTTCTTGCATTTACTTTCGCTAAGCTTTTCATATTTTCTTCTTCTCGTGAAATAATCATTTTTTCTACACTTGAATAGCTAAAAAACACAACTCCAACTAAGCAAACGATACTCGCACATGCTATTACTATTTGTCTCATTAATAATTTCTTATTTCTCATAAATGTCTCCTATAATATTTGACTTAAAAAAAGATGGTCGCTATAATCTTTATAGGTAATGATAAAATCTAGTTACCTATAAAATACATAGAAAGGACTTCTCCTATGAATGATATTTCTGTTTTAGTAGTGGATGACGAACAATCCGTTCTAAAAGCAATCTCTTATGTTTTAAAACATGAAAATATAAATTGCTGTTGTGCATCAAATTGCAAACAAGCTTTTGACTATTTACAGACGCAGACTTTTGATGTCATTTTACTGGATATTATGATGCCTGAGCAAGATGGATTTTCTTTTTTAAAAGAATTGCGCGAAATGAATATTATGACTCCTGTAATTCTTTTAAGCGGTCGTGAAGAAGACGCTGTACAGGTGCAGGGATTGGGACTTGGCGCTGATGATTATATGACCAAGCCATTCAGCAAAGTAATCCTAGTTTCCAAAATACGGGCAATCGTCAGACGTACCCAGCAATATACAACTCCTGCTGTAACCTCTGTCAATCCGATACTTCAGCGCGGATGTTTCACGCTGCATCTGGACTCACAACTTGTCCTGAAAAATGATACTGAGATTTCTCTTTCTTCGAAAGAATTTGCACTGCTCTATTTTTTTCTCGAAAATTCCGAAAAGGTTTTATCTAAGAAAGAAATCTTTTCAAGAGTCTGGCAAAATGATGTGACGGATGATAATACCATTCTTGTCTATATCAAACGTTTACGCGATAAAATTGAAGATACTCCCTCAAAACCTGTACATCTTACTACAGTATGGGGAAAAGGATACCGGTTTTTTCCATAAAACCGATATCCTTTCTTTTTTTGATTAGAACCTCTAATCCTCACTCCCTATCAGCATTCTTCCATGCCTTCGCCAAATAAATTTACTGCTTTTCCTTCTATGACACGGAAAATACCATATCCAACTTTCGCTCCTTTTTGTCCCTGCAGCACAAACTCCATTTCATCTGCTTTATCAATATTTTGAAATTGAATTTTTTGATTCTCAACCGGAGCCGGAATAGGTTCTGTATGCTCATACGTTTCTCCGTTACCCAAGTCGATCATTACTGTCAGCCGAATATGTCCTCCATTGACAAGTGCCGTATTCTTACTTGCCTCATCTTCTTCAGGCGTGTTGTAAATAACAACCAGATCTTTTTTCCCGTCATTCGTCAAATCTTCTTCACAGGCAACAAGCATTGTCGCTGTTGGAAATTGTTCATAAAATGCCTGCAGAATCTTATTATCTTCCGGAACAGTCTCTGCGTAGCTCAGACTTCTTCCAACTCTGCTTCCGTCTTCATATGTTGTGACCGTTCCATTTTGTACCTGCTTTTCTTCATATAAATTTTCCAGACTTTGTCTAATGATAATTCCAGCCAGAAGAATACAGACGATAAGCACGATTTTTCCTTTCAAACTTTTAAAAAAACTTACAGTTTTTTTCATATAGTATTGCTCCTCATAGTATTTCTTATAATTACTGTAATATCTCCAAAAAAGCTGCTATTCTTGTAGATAACTGTGCTTTATCGGCATCCGAATATCCCGTCTCGATTGCTGCATACGGAATTCCCTGCTGACTGAAATGCCTTTCCACAGAGTACTTCTCCACCGTATAGGCATGGCATGGCTGTAAATGGATATCAAGAATTCCTGCAATTTGATAAGATGTTACTAATTGCTCCAGCAATTTCTTTCTCTTTTGATTCGGAGTCATAATCGCACAGGCAGTATTTTGATAGCATTCTGCTAACGAAGCTATTATATCGTCTTTCTTTACATCCGTAAAGCGAATATTAGATTTTATACATTCACAGTTTTCAAAACAAACTACTACACCGCCATTTTTTTCAACTATTTCGATAATTTTTTGATATACTCCGCCAATCGGACATCCTGTAAGCAAAATACGCGGTGCAGTTTCTGGAACTTTCTCCTCTCTTCCCAGAAATTCTTCTCTTACCTTCTCATTCGCTGCAATGCGCTCTTCACTCGTTGGCAGTTTCATATTTTCTTGCAGTTTTTCGTATACTTCCATTCCCCATGCACAAGGAGGTACTTGCTGCTGCACAGCCAACAAATTCATTGCACTCGCTCTCTGTCTGTTCGTATCATTTGCTGCTTTACGAATTGCTTCATCTGTCACTGTAATACCGAATCTCTGCTCAAGCATTTTAATCAAATAACGACTTTCAGAAGCAATCAGCGGAAGTACATATTCTTGTTCTTCCCCTTGAGGTACTTGATAATAATATACTTTCGACTGATCCTTTAAAAGTTCAAACATTTTTTTCTTTCCATCACAAGAACTTTCTGCAATAATTAAGTCTGCCTGTTCTAAAACACCGCTTTCACATATTTCACAGCATTCTCTTACAATCGGACATACATTCTTTGGCAATTCTTCCGGATACAAATCTCCATTTTCCTCTAAATGTGTAATCTGTAATGTTTGAAATCCTGCAGCCTCCAATATCTCTACCGGAACAAAGGAACAAAAATAAATTGCTGCTTTTTTATGTTTCTTATGACAATCATCAATCCATTTTTTTACTTCTTCTTTTCTCATTATTGTTCCTCTTTCCTTGCTCGAATCATTTCCAAATATGCTTCAATTCGTGTACGGATCTGCCCTGCATCCCCTTCTGTAAAATCTGTTTCTATATGCAGCAGTGGGATACCGCACTTCTCACAAACTCTCTTAATATTCTCGGTTTCGATTGCAAATGGATTACATGAATGTAGCGTAATACTGATGATTCCATCTGCTTTCCATTCAGAAATCGTTTCTTCCACTTGCTTCATACGTCTCGTATTTGGTGAAACTACTGCGCAAGGTACCTCAATATATTTTTCCGCAATCCGTATGTATGGATCTCTTGACTCGTCTTCATCTACAAGTCTTCTTCTGGAAGAAATTCCGCAGCATCCTTCGTAACAGACGACAGCGCCTCCCAGTTCCTCAATCACTTTGATTGTTTTCTCTTCTATACCGCCCATTCCGGCTCCGGATACGATTAACCTTGGACGATTCGGATCTGGTTCAAATGGATATTTCCCTTTCTTCCAGTTTTCCTCGCACTCATTTAAGATTTCATCCATTCTCTTATATTTCTCTTCTTTATCGAACATATACTGCTCGCCTTCCATAATATCCCGCATCCGCATCCCTGTAATTGCCGGAGGATCATAACGTCCCAGTTCATAAATTCTAGCAGCCTGTTTTCGCTCCTTATTACACCATTTAATTGCAGCATTTAATTTTTCTTCTGTAATCTCTACATCGAATTTCTCTGCAAGACCTTTCGCAAACGTCCGCAGTTCCATTGTCCACATTTCCAGGGAACGGTCATAATCCGGAAGATTCGGCAAATGAATTACCTGCATTGGTTTAAGTTCGCCTAAAAGCTCATACATCTTTTTCTTTCCGTCGCATGTCGTTTCCCCTACGACAACATCTGAAAAATATGCATACGGACAGCTCTCTTCCAATGCATGTCCATAGCTCGACTTAATCAACGGACACAAATTCTTTGGAAGTCTTGTTTCTGCTGTCGGAATCGATAATGCGCTTTTTCCGCACAATCCTACCTGATACAATCCCGCTGCCAATATAATTTCAGCAGGGGTATACTGACAGAATGAACCGCAAATATTTTTTCCACTGTCTTTCAATTCCTTGATTTTCAAAAATCCTTGTCTTCTGGCATCTGCAAAATTCTCAAACTGTTCTGGTAATGATGTTTTCATAGATTATCCTCTTATCTTTCTCCACTATTCCTCAAAAAGGATCAGCCTTCACACACAGCTGATCCTTTTATAACTGGTTTTTATTTCTCAGTTCTCTCCCGCTTTACCTTATTCCTTCTCAACTCTGCAAGGAACAGATTTCATTGTAACAAATCCTGTAATTGGATCGTTATACGCAAGACTTGTAAGCTCATTTACATTTCCAATCTTCCACGCCTCCGGCATATACTCACTTCCGCCTCCGTGAGGAATATGGATACAATGTCTTGCAATCTCACAGACGCGAACTTTAAACCGCCCTGTGCCAAATGGCGTCGTAACTCTCGCCCAAGCTCCATCTGTCAATTCAAGTTCACCTGCATCCTCCGGTGAAAGATCCATATATGGATATGGCTCTAACTTCGCAATTCCCGGAAGATTTGCCCCAAATACTCCCATCCGATGGATACTTCTCGCACCTGTCGTCATGGTAAACGGATATTCCGGGCAATCCATATCCGGAAGCGACCGCATATCCTGATACTCCGGATATGGAGTAAATCCATTCTCTTCTAAATATACAGAACAAATTTCAAATTTTCCTGATGGCGTTGGAAATCCCGGTTTTCCATCACTTCTCAGCAATCCCTTTTCGTATTTACGATATACGCGTTCCTTCTGTGAAGCAGGACCTTTCCAATCATTCGCATATGGAGCTGAACCATTCAGCAGCCATTCTTTTAATTCCTCTTCATTTCCCGGATAATCTTCTCCAATTCCAAGCCGTTTCGCTAATGCTGAGAAAATCAATACATCATCTCTGCATTCTCCAAATGGCTCTGCTGCCGGCGGCTGAAGCGTCTGCCTTCCATCTACTCCTGTAGTCAGCGACCACGTTTCAAACATTGTGCTTGCCGGAAATACCACATCTGCAAAACGGGCATCTTCTGTCATATAGCGGTCTGAAACAATCAGGCAATCCAACTTCTTATATACTTCCCGCCATTTATTGCTGTCCGGGAATGTCAATACCGGCGAGCCTCCTGCCAGAAGAAGCGCACGCACCGGATACGGATCATCATTCAAAACTGCTTCCGGAAATCTGCAGAACTGACCGCCTTCCATGAATTTATAGAACATTGGAAATTCTTTCATTCCGATCGGTTGATTTTCCTCTGGCAAATCATACAGCTGAAACGTCGGCTGATTCTGACAATTAAAATAAATTCCGCCTTCTACATCTAATTTCCCCGTGATCGCCCACAGTGTAAAGATTGCTCTATTATTCTGAATTGCACTCAACTGATACTCTAATCCAGTATATGCAATTAGTGAAATCTTTTCTGTAGAACAGAACAACTCTGTCAATTCTTTTATTTGCTCTACAGAAATTCCACAAAATCTCGATAAATCATTCAATTCCAGTGATTCTACATATTTTCTAAACGCTTCAAATCCTCTTGTATACTCTGATACAAATTCTTTATCGTACCGTTCCTGTTCAATAATCAGCTTGAGCATTGCCAACGCCAATGCCCCATCTGCCCCCGGAATTACAGGAATCCACAGATCAGCCAACTCGCCCATTCCTGTTTTTCGCGGATCAATTACTACAATCTTTGCTCCTCGTTTCTTTGCTTTCTGAATTCCCCGATATTCTCCCCGTGGTCCGCAGTCTGTCATTGGATTTTTTCCCCAGATGAAAATATAATCACTATGTTCCACATCTTGAATCATCTGCCTTGTATTGAGACCGGAAGTAGTTACCGGTGTAACCGTGCTGGATGCCATATTACAAATAGATCCCGCATTAAAATCATTCGGAGAACCAAGTCGCTTCATAAAACATGGCTCGGATTTTCCGGAAAAGATGCGGGCAATCGGCATCCCAAGAATTCCTCTTCCCTGATAAGACGCCAGCGCCCGCGCTCCATAAGTTTTTCTTGTCTTATCCAAAAGCTCCGCTGCATAATCCAGTGCCTCATCCCATGTAGCTTTTCTGAATTTCCCTTCGCCTTTTTCTCCAATCCGGATCAGTGGATGTGAAATACGATCAGCGCTATAAAGCAGTTCCGGCGTCAATGCCCCTCTTGCACATACTCGCCCCTGCGGAGAATCCTGATCTGCCTCCACTCTCCTAATCTTTCCATCTTCTACGGTAACTTTCACATGACAGCCGCCCTGACACATTCCACATTTTCGATGAATGATCATAATTATCTCCTTTCCACCTTACATTTCACTACAATATTCTTTCAGCATACTGATTGCCCGCTCGCCTACTTTGGACAAATTGCGCTCACAATGCCAAAATAAATATAACTGGCGTTTTGTTTCAATTTCAGGAAACTCAAATACTAAAACTCGTTTCTGCTCCAGATAATCTTTTACTGCCAGGCTGCTGACAAAGCCAATTCCTACGCCTTCCGCAACAACCCTCTTTAACGTTTCTGTCGTCTGAACCTCAGCTGCAACCTGAATTTTATCACTCTCCAGACCAAGTTTTCTCTCTACATTATCCGCGGCAGTCTTCGTTCCACTGCCCATTTCTCTAATAACAAAATTCTCCCTTTTTAGTTCATTTCTATCGAAGTTTCCTTTATAATCACGATATTTTTTTATATTAGGAGTAATCAGAACAATTTCATCCTTAATTAATGGCTCAAAAAATAACTTTGCACTTGATGAACGTATACTTCCTACGCCAATTTCCTGCTCAAAATGCAGGATTTTCTGCAACACCTCTGTGCTGTCTCCCTCCGAAATTTTATATCCGATATCAGGATTCTTTTTCTTAGAGTAGGATAAAAATCCTGGAAAAATATAATTTGCCGGAACGCTTGAGGAAGCAAACATCACATCTCCTGCGATCTTTTCCCCTTTATTCTTGATTTTTTGAATTGCATCTTCTTCCGCCTTTAACATCTGAACAGCATAAGGATAAAACAAAAGCCCAGCTTCTGATAATACAATATCTTTTGTTGAACGGATCAAAAGCTGTTCTCCAAGCTCTTTTTCTAATGTTTTAATATGCATGCTGATCGTTGGTTGTGAAACAAACATTTCCTTTGCTGCCAGCGAGAAGCTTTTATGATTCACAACACTGACAAGCGATTTTATCTGCTCCAGATTCATTTGTATTCCTCTTTCCTGCTTTCATTTCTACCCTTTATTATAGGAAGAAACAGGTTAAAGGTCTAATTGAAATTCTGAATATATTTATTGATATTATCAATAAATATGCATATTTTTCTAAAATCTCAATGAGAGGCAGCTCAGTCCACCATCAATTTTTCGATATTCAGACGTATCTGTCGTAATCACTTTGTAACCGGCACTCTTAACTGCCGCAGCCACTTTCGGATATCCCTCCGGTACAATTACCGTTCCATTTACCCAAATACAGTTGGCAGCATATGCCTCGTCTTCCGGGATTACAATTTTCTTCGCATCTTTAAACTCGTCCTTGTCTACGAATTCACCAGATACGAGAAATGTATTATTTTCAAGATAATTCACACCCGTCTTCAAGTGAAGCACTTCTTTCAACGTTACTTCAGATCCTGTCAGGCCATATTTCTCAAGAATTTCAATAAACTGGCGGATGCCTTCTTCATTTGTTCTTGCAGAACGTCCCACATAAAAATGATCTCCAACCATCATAACATCGCCGCCTTCTAAAGTTCCAGGCGCTTTAATATATTCAATCTGATCATCCGCGTAAAACTTACGGATCGTATCAACAATATACTCTGGTTCCTTATTTCTTGAAGCTGCGCCCGGATTTGTAATAATGGCGCACTTACGAGTCACAACTGCCGCATCTTCCACAAAACAGGAATCCGGAAATTCTTCCAGTGGTTCTAATTCTGTCACTTCTACGCCACATTTTTTCAGCGCTGCGATATATGCATCATGTTGCTTTACTGCAAGCTCATAATCCGGTTTTCCCAATTCCGGCGCTGACGTGATCCCTTCCATTAAAGTTTTTGACGGTTTTCTTACAATTACATTATGAAACATCATTACCCCTCCATAGCATTTTGCAAACTATATTGTTATATTTATTCATATTTTATGTATATTTATACCATATCTATTACTCTGCTGTAAAGAGTCTTTGGAAAATTTTTTCAGAAAGATATCCTGCTCCTTCCCCTACTTTTCTTCCTGACAATATATATTGTTTCAAATTTCTCTGAAGTGTCGTTTCTTCCGGAAGTGATTCCCACGGAATATCCGTACGTTTATATACCCATTGCATAAAACTGTCACTTTCTTCCTCTACATGCTGTATCAAAAATTCTTTCTGAAAGCGGATAATCTTTGAATTAGATGGAAGCACATCTCTTAATGCGGGTGCAAGCAGCCAGGAGGAGCATCTTATTTTTGCATGTATATACGCCGGAAAATATTGACGCACAAATATTCCTGCCAACCGATATGATCTGTGTACTGCCTCTAGCTCCAGATTAGCGTCTGAGGGAATATGCAGACTAATGTAACGCTGTTCTTTGCCGTTCTTCCGGTTTTCTTTAAACTCATATTCCAATTCTCCGATACGAAATAATTTTCCTGACAATTGTCTGACTGTCCACCATTCCCGATCAAATCCGTATATGCCAAAGCTTTCGTGATGTTCCCGCACAAATCTTGAAAAACATTTCAGAGAATCAATAAAAATTTCATCTGATATTCCCCATTTCTGGTAAAGCAAATATGTTTTCAATCCACAATCCAGCATACAAGTCAACATTTTCAATCCTTGTGCGTCTTCTCCCAAAGTTTCCCGCAATTCTTTTACCCCTGTTTCCCATGTTTCCTCATGAAAAAGCTGTGTCATCACCTCTTCTATTTTTTCCCAATTTTGTGTTTCCTTCAATTCTTTATACAGCGCCAGTATTTTCTCTGTTACTTCCTTTGGCATTTCCAGTTTGGAACAAAATTCTCTGAGACTGTTCATTTTCTTTTTCCTCCTTATATATAATCGAGTAGGAGCTAATCATTAATTGATTAGCCGACCTCTCACACCACCTAGCATACCGTTCAGTACTAGGCGGTTCCTTAGTTTTCACAAACTACTAGATAATAGTCAAGCATGGATGTATAACCTAGCTTGGCTATTACTTTCTTTGAAAAGATTTGGTTCAAGACTTTCGCCATTCTCCAG
>NZ_QRVX01000023.1:0-38297 GCF_003458885.1 Coprococcus sp. AF21-14LB
GCTTCTTGAATTAATTTTCTAATTCTATATCACTTCCAAAAGTTGTTTATTTTAGACAGCTTAGATAAGTGCGTCACTTATTGGCTTACTTCTACTTTCTTTCACACTAAACCCTTCTCCATGAACTTCATTGGATTCGAGTACAATTAAAAAGGAATCCGGATCTGCTTTCTTTACAACTTGCTGTACATGGAACATTTCTTTGTTGCTGCAGGCACACATCACTACCTGTTTTTCTTTTCTATGATATCCGCCCTGCGCATTTAAAATGGTAGCTCCTCGTTGACAACATTCATCTATCACTTCGCAAATCTGGTGGCCATGTTCTGTGACGATCAATGCGAGTTTTCCCGAGTTAATTCCATACATTAACTTGTCTACCGCAACAGCAAAAATGAAATTTACAACCATTCCATAAATGATTCCGTCGATATCCCGGAATAGAATTCCACCAACTAAAATGATTCCGACATCAGACCAAAATGCAATTTTCCCAAGAGATAAATGCGGTTTGATCGCTTTCACCGCCATAATAATAAAGTCTGATCCACCGGTAGAAGAGTTTTTAGAATAAATCAATGCATATCCGATACCGCCAAATACACCTGTACAAAGAGCTGCTAATAATCTATCCCCCTCATATACCGGAAATAGTGGTGCCACATAGTCAATCATCAAAGAAGAAATCAACATACATCGCAGAGAACTGACAAAGAATTTCTTTCCGAGAAGTCGATAACAAATAATCGCCAGCGGGATATTTAGTGCAATCGTGGAAAGTCCAATCGGAACATTCAGCAGCCGATATAAGATAATTGAAATCCCTGAAAATCCTGTCATTGGAAATTTAGCCTGTACAGCAAAATTGTAAATTCCGGCTGCAATGAATACACTTCCTATAAATTCCCAAGTTAATTGCGTTACAAATGTTTTTACTTTTTGCATAGAAAATTGCATAGAAACTGCGTTTTCATAACTGTTATACCTCCATTTCATCAAAAAAAGAGCGAAAGTGACATTATACATAAATATAAATGCGCTTTCGCTCTTAGGGCACTAGACTAACATTATTTTACTCATTTTGTCAAGTGCTATTTTTTCTCTGCATAATATCTGAATATCGAAATATCAGTATATTCTCCCTATAATTTCACTTCCATGATCTTTCAGCCATTGTTTATGTTTCTTATAATCCGGCATTACCTGTTCGACTTGTGCCCAAAATTTTTTAGAATGATTCATCTCTATCAAATGACAAAGTTCATGGACAACAACATAATCCACGACTTCATCCGGTGCAAGCATAAGCAGACAGTTAAAATTCAAATTCCTTTTTGCGCTACAGCTTCCCCATCTCGTCTTTTGATTCCGAATTGTAATACGACCGTAGTTTACATTCATTACTCCCGCAAAATATTTTACCTTCACCGGAATGATCTTCAAAGCCAGATCTGTCAGCTTTTGAATCTCCTGTACAGAAAGTTTTTGGATGTCTCTCATTTCCCGTTGTCTATCTTCCGCTTTTTTCAGATGCTTTATGATCCAATTTTCCTTTTCTTTTATAAATCTATTTATCTCTGTATTTTGCATCTGATATGGTGCACGAACAAGGATGGTAGCATCTTGTCTGATTTCAATGGAGATCGACTTGCGATTACTTCTGATCACATTCATATTATTTTTCATTTCTTAAATGTCACACCTCCTTAATACTAGATGGATAAATCTGATCACAGCTAATATTTACTTTATTGTTCTTTTTCACATCTATTCATGATTGTTTCTGGGACATCTAATCTTCCCACTCGCAAAATTGGCATATGCTTTATGTCTTGCGATACGATTTTCTCCAAAATCCACATCAATATCGCTGGCATTCTTATATGAAATAATCTTTCCTACAGTTCCATCGTTCATTTTCCTTATTTCACCGAGTCGTTCTTTCTCTTTTCTATTGCGTACCGGTGCTAATTTCGGATGTCCAATGACGCCTTTTTTGAAATCGTCATATTTTCGATTTCTAATAATGATACCGTCTTCAAAACGAACGTCAATATGATTTGCATCTCTGCAGGAAATAATTTCTGCAACAGCGCCTCTTTTTTGAAGTTGCCGTTCTCCTATATGATTTTTAATATAAGAAGACGGAAGACCGACCTTGCCACATTCAAAATTTTCCCATTTCACATGGTACACTTTTTCTCCGTTATCAAATTCTACTGTATTATTTTCCCATCCCCGATATTCAATTACTGTAGCCATATGTCCGTTGTTCATGATTTTACTTTGGTAAAGTCTCTGCTCTTTTTTTGCTGCGCTAGTTGCATTTGGATGGGCTATACTCCCCTCTTTAAAACTTCCATAGCATTTGTTATAAGCAATGGCACCGTCTTCAAATTTCACATCAATATCCTGACATGATCTCATCGCAATGATGGTTCCAACCATTCCATTTGACATCACATTTTGCTCAAACAGATGAAGATTACTTCTTTTCCTCTTTCGTATAAATTTTTTAATTTCTTCTATATCTTTCTGAAAATCAATTTTCTTTTCATCCTCGTTTAATATATGACATACAAATTGTTTTAAAGCCAATTCCAGCGATTTTGAAAATGTTTTAGCTTCTTCAAGAATATAGCAATTTCCAGTAATATCAGAACATTTCGGTTCCCGGAAACGATATAATGTAATCCCTAAATTCATCAATAACATATTTTTTTCCAAATCATTTTCACTGGCTTTATGTACATATTCCCCGTCATATTCTACTGCTATTTTGTGTTCCGGATCATACAAATCCAGTTCTTTTCCGTTCAATCCCAATTCAAAAGACTCTGTGGATCTTTGCGGAATTTTATGAAATCCAAGCGGTTCCAAATAAAATGCCAGCGTCAGCTCATTGATAGAGATTTGCGTCCCTTTTAATATTGGGTGTGCAACATTTCCGTTTTTAAAATCACGCCATGAAACATGACTCGCAATTTCTCCATCCTCAAATCGGATATCCATATCATGACAATTTCTGTAAAGATCTACAACCGCTGTCATTCCATTGTTCATTCGTAATTTTGTTCCAACACGCCCGGAAGTTCGCACTTTATGAAACATATATTGGTAATTAAATTTTTCGTTCTCAAAATAGTGCCAATTGGTTAATTTGCGCTGTAATCCATTTTCGAATTCAATAATGAAGTTTTCACAAGAATGATACTCGATTACTTTTGCTTTTTTCCCATCTCTTGAAGTTTTTTCCATTCCAATTCTTTCTGACTTTTTATTTTGACCCATTTGAAAAATCCTCACTTCCTACGCAAATCAATTACTTTTCTCAAAAAGTTACAACATCTGCCTCTGTTTACAATACTTCCATTCTAATCTTTTTCTGTCCGGCATTATACATTTTCACTATATATTTACTATATCTCATAGTTGTTTCTACCGATAAAATAATGTATAGTAGTGGTTAATGTGTTTTACGCAAATGAAAATAAGAAAGAGGAATATCCAAATGAAAAAAAGTAATCCAATTGCCTTGCTGCCAATCGGAGTATTTCTGGTCTTATATCTTGGTCTGGGAATTCTGTTTGAGTATGTCATGAAAATCCCGATGGGATTTTATAACATTCCGATTATCATTGCCTTTTTGGCAGCAATTTTAGTTGCATGTTTGCAGAACCGCAGTGTATCATTTGATGAAAAATTAAGTCTGATGGCCCAGGGGCTCGCTGACAAAAATATTATTACAATGCTTTTGATCTTTTTAACAGCAGGTACTTTCGTTGGTGTTGTTGGAAGAAGCAGCGCTGAGAGTGTTGCATATTTTATGCTTGGATTAATTCCGGCACGATATGCTGTGGCAGTTCTTTTTGTTGTAGCCTGCTTCGTATCAACCGCAATGGGAACTTCTGTAGGAACGATTACATTGCTAACACCGATTGCAGTTGCGGTTTCAACTGCTTCCGGATTTGATATGCCACTCTGTATTGGTTCTGTCATGGGCGGCGCAATGTTCGGGGATAATCTTTCCTTTATTTCTGATACAACGATTGCAGCCTGCAACGGTCAGGGCTGTGCAATGAAGGACAAGTTCCGTGAGAACTTTGGAATTGCCTTTCCTGCAGCTTTCGCTACCTTAGCGCTGATTCTTGTTTTATCTTTTAAAACAGAACTAAACGGAGCTGTTATCGAATCTTATCATTTGATCCAGATCATTCCATACATCCTCGTACTAATTGGCGGCATTGCCGGCATCAACGTGTTCATTGTTCTTTTGGTCGGTATTATTTCCGGAGCAGCCATTATGCTTGGTACAGGTCAGACAGCCGCAACAGATCTTCTTGCAAATATGGGCTCTGGGGCAGCGGGAATGTTTGAAACATCCATGGTAGCAATCCTTGTGGCAGCAATGTGTGCTCTTATTCGTGAATATGGTGGATTTGAAGCATTATTATCTGCGATTCGCAGTATCTTTAAAGGAAAACGCGGTGGCCAGCTCGGCATGGGGCTTTTAGTCGGTGCAATGGATGTTGCAACTGCAAACAATACGGTTGCAATCGTTATGGCCAACCCGATCGCCAAAGAAATGTCCAAAGAGTATGATATCACGCCGCGTAAGGCTGCCTCTCTTTTAGATACATTTTCCTGCATTTCACAAGGTATCAGCCCTTACGGCGCTCAAATGCTTGTTGCAATTTCTGCCGCTGCTGAATTAGGATATGAAGTATCAGCTTTTGACATTATCCCAAATCTCTTCTACCCTGGATTATTACTGATCAGTTCACTGATCTTTATTTTCCTATTACCGCAGAGAAACACAAAATAATATCCGCTTTGATACATTAGAAATGTAAAGGCGCTGCTGAACAAAACTCTGTACCGATTCCCAAAAGTTAGACAAAAAAATTCTAACGCTTGGAAATTCGGTACAATTCAGTAGCGCCTTTTATATATGCTTCGTCATCAGTTCCAACGATTGCAATAAAAAATTTCCCACACGCTATTCAAATGTACCTTTTACAAGGATTTCTTTTCCTGACATCATTTGCTGTCCTCTTGCAAATACCGTATCGATCTCCAATGTGTCCTGATCTGCCAAAACAAGATCTGCATCCATTCCCTCTGCAATGCTTCCTTTTTGAGAAAGGCACAAAATTCTTGCCGGATTTGAAGTTACAACCTTTAAAGCCTTTTCCAGATTAATTCCTTCCTGTAATACAGCATCTTTCATTTCACGGTAAAGAGAAGTAATCGATCCTACACCCAATCCTGCAAAAGAACCGTCCGGTGCAAAAACCGGAAGACTTCCCTGTGCATCTGAAGAAAATGTAATTTTATCACAAGAAACTCCTGCTTCTAACGCTTCTTTCAGTCCCTTACTTGCTTTCACTTCATCTGTCGTTGTATGTTCAACATCGAAACTTGTTGTAAGATCAATATAACCACCGTATGTTTTGGCATAATCGATTCCTTCTGTCATCATTTCACGACTGCGATTCACATGAGTTGGAAGCATATTAGATACCGGAATTTCTGTATTCTCAAGAATATGGCGGAGTAATTCCATTTTTCTCTTTCCGCTTCCCATGTGGATATCTACTACACCGGCTTTTGCCGAAAGAATTCCCCCTACTCTTGTCTCTGAAACAATTTTTTCAAATTCTTCCTTTGTCGGCTGTGATGAACGATGGTCCGAAACGGCAATCTCTCCTGTTCCAATAATCCGATCAAACAAAATAATGTCGTTCATAATACTTCCGGTAAGGGTTCGCACCGGAACCTGATAAGAACCTGTATAAACAAATGTTGTAATTCCTTCCTCCTCAAGCCCTTTCGCTTTCGCCAGAAGATTTTCCATAGTTCTCGTACAGCCGTCGGTTCCGAGACAGCCTACTACAGTTGTTACACCGCCTCGATAATATTGGAAAGCATAATTTCAGGTGTCCTTGTCTTGGCGCCGCCTTCTCCTCCACCACCAAGAATATGTACATGGCTGTCAATAAGTCCCGGCATCAGCGTCTTTCCCGTTCCGTCGATCACTTCCACACCATAAGATATTTCTGCCGGAAGATCTGTTCCTATTTTCAATATTTTTTCTCCGCCTAACAGAACATCCTTCTTTCCAAGATATTCCGGCGCATAAACTTCTGCATTTTTAATTAAATACATGAAACCATCCACTCTCCTTTTACTTCGTATGATTTGTGAATCCTCTGTTTTCTATCATACACCATTTTCTAAAATAGTTCATCCATATTTCGTACATTCCATTGTTTCCATCCGGATTATTTACTACATATTTCTTCACAGCAAAGAAGGGAGAATGCTCTTCCCCCTTTAAGTCATTTTGCTTATAAAAATTCTTTTAATTCCTCAGAAAGATTTTCTTCCAGAGTGATTAAATTTTCACAGATTTTTTTTGCCCGATGATCTGCTTCCGGATAATCATTTAAATATCTTCGCAAATTTTTTACGCCCATGTTGCACCCATCTGTCAGCAAGTCTGCTGCGGTTTCGTCGCTGTCGTTCATTGCCATTTTCATATTCGTTTTTGCCCAGGACATTCCTTTTGCAACCATGCTTGGATCTTTTTCTTCTTCTCTGTATTCGTTCAGTAGCGCATGCAGCTCATTTCCTAATTTGCTATGTTTTTCTTTGCAGGCAATAAGGATTGCCCGAAACTTTTCACTTTTTATTTTATCCAACATTTCATCAATGGAAGAAACTGCCATTTTGCTTCCTGCATTGCACTCTTTCAGCAACTGAATTGTATCGCTTAGATTCATTCTGTTTTCCTCCGTTTTTCAAGAATTTATCTTTATTATCCACACAAATTCAGTTTTTATACACATTTTCCTCATTCATTTCTTCAAGAAGTTGGAGTAATACACAGGAAGGCCATGAAAATGCCGGATCATCATATCCTTCTCCTGTAAACGGATCGTAATTTTCTGACATGAGTCCGATTTCTGTCAGACGGCAGAATTTCTCTGCAAGCCGTTTTGCTTCTGTAACATATCCATTTTCCCGAAGTGCATCAACCATAAGATATGTTGTCGGCGCCCACACAGGCCCAAGCCAATAACCGCCTTTTTTGTAATAAGGGCTGTCCGGCGCTTCTGTTGCAAGCCCATACGGTGTCTCAAATGTTTCCAACAGCTGTTTGACAAGCTGCTCCCGCACCGCTTTCGGAAAACGATACCCAATTACAAGCGGCAAATACATAAGAAGGCTGTTCCCTTCTCTGATCTTTTCTTGTGAAATCGTTTCAATCGCATACAATCTCCCATTTTCAAAGAAGCGTTCCAAAAATCCTCCATACCACTCATCTGCCATCTGCTTCCACTTCATTGCTTCCTGATGCCGTTCAAGCTCAGATGAAATTTCTGCAAGACAATCCATCTGCCGTATGAGAAATGCTGACAGATCCGGAGATTCCACCGGCATTCCCCTGTGAAATACAGATGCATTATCCCAACCGGAATCATTTCCATGATAATATACCGGATACACCGCTTCATTATGTCTGCGGTATTTCATCCAATATTCTGTCATTTTCACAAGACTCTCATACATTTCCTGCATGATGGCAGGTGCTCTCAGCGCTGCATTTTGTTTCATCATTTTGCAAAATGCCCATCCATGTATTGGCGGTTTCACAAAGCTATAGGACGCAAATGTTTCATTTACATAATCCGGATAGCATCCGCTCTCATCCTGCACATCGATAAATACCTTCATTTGATTATATGCTTTTTCTGGATGTGCATGGCTAAGGGCGATCCCTGCAAAACAATTGTCCCAACTCCATATATTATACATCCAGTTTTTAGACATATACATCGCATCTCTTGTCAGCCTTCCCTCCGCATGCACAAAATTCATCCACGTAATATATGCTGCCAGCTTTCTGCTGTCTTCGAATCTTCCCGTTGGATTTGGAAAGCTGTTTTCCCACTTCTGAAGTGATTTTCTCTGCTCTTCTTTCATCTCTTCATATGTGCGATACAGCTGTTCTGACGGAACTGTTCGGTAACTTTCCAGTACGATCCGGCTCCCTGCCTTTGCCGTAAGTACAACATCACTGCTGCCTCGCACCGTCCAATCTTGTTTTTGCATCAAAGTCCCCTGTTGGCATGTAAACATAATTTTCAGCTGTTTTGTTGCCAAGTGATGCTCATATCTCATTTGTGAAAGTGGAACAAGTGTGTCATAAGAACCTCCCACCGCATAAAATCGGAGATCGACTCCTTCCACACAAACATAGAGCATATCTGTTTTTCTGTTTGTTCCTACAACAAAAGAAGCATAGTTTTTCGGTTCCTTTTTACTGTATATCCTTAATTCGGTTTTCTCATGCAAGATTTCAATTTCATTACACCCTTCCAGTTCTATCCGATAGAGATAAGATGGGGCTTCATCACCTCCATGAATATCTCTAAGATAAAGAGCCCCGTCTTTTGGATGAACAGAAATTACAAAATACGAACCATATGCGCTAAAAGGAATTTTTTGAAGATCATATGCCATAAATTAGTTTCCTTTCTTTTTTCTCAATCCTTTGACTGCCAAAAGCAGCACAAAACAGCCCACTTCCAACAACACAATTGTTCCTCCTGGTTTTAATCCCGTATAGTAAGCTAGTGTGAGTCCTGCTATCGTTGTCAGTACCGCAATAAGCACACCTCCGGCCAATACGGCCCGATAACTTCTTCCTATCTGCATTCCGCAGGCAATCGGGATAACAAGCATGGAGGATACAATAAGCGCACCTACTGTCCTTGCAGCAACAGATACTGTTAGTGCTGTCAGTACTGTAAAAATAAAATTAATTTGTTTTACCGGAACTCCTGAAATTCTTGCCGCAGTTTCGTCAAATCCAATGTAAAACAACTCTTTATAAAGCAGCAGCACTGACAACAATACAAGCAGACTAATCCCACATACAAATAGCATTTCCTGCCGACTGATAGAGACAATACTTCCAAATAAGAAACTATTTAAATTCGCCCCGCTCTCCCCTGCACCAGAGAGAACTCCTGCCAATCCAATACCGGCTGACATAACAATTGCTGTAGACATTTCTGCATACCGTGGTAATTTTCTCCGGATTCCTTCCATTGTAAGTGCCGCTGTCACACAAACACACATTCCTCCTGCCACCGGATTGATTCCAAGAATCAATCCTAACGCCACGCCTGCAAGAGACGCATGGGAAAGCGCATCTCCAATCATAGACATCCTTTTTAAAACAATTGTCATTCCAATTAAGGGTGTGATGACTGCTAACAAAATTCCCGTCAGAAATGCCCTCTGCATAAAACTATATTCTAACATGCTCATAGTGTTTCCAGTCTCCCTTCCCGCAGTCTTAAAATTCGGCTTGCTCCTGAACAGCTTTCCAAATCTCCATGCGTAATCATAAGAATCGTCACATGAGATGCTTCATTAATTTTCTGCAATAATTCGTAAAGCATCTCTACCCGATTCGCATCTACGCCGGCTGTAGGTTCATCTAAAAGCAGCAATTGGGGACATCCTGCCATCGCTCGTGCAAGCATGACTCTCTGCTGCTGTCCCCCGGATAGAGCCCCGATCCGTTGTTTCGCAAACTCTTCCATATCAAATTCTCTTAACTTCTGCCGAACCCACTCTCTATGCTGTTTTCTCGGAAAACGGAAATGTCCGATTACTCCGTACAAGCCTGTCATCATAACTTCTTCTACCGTTGCCGGAAATCCCTGATTTCTGCTAATACTGTTCTGCGGTACATATCCTATTCTTTTATCATGGAATGCTTCCGTTACCAAATGATCAAAAACTTTTATCATACCACTGTCCGGTTTCTGTTCTCCTGTAAGCAATTTCATCAAAGTGCTCTTGCCGCTCCCATTTTCTCCTGTCAGCACAACATATTCTCCTGCTTTTACAGAAAGATTCAAATCTGTCAGTACCGGTGTGTCTTGATAAGAAAATGTTACATGCTCCATTCTTATCTCTTCCATCATACCATTCACCTTTCTATTGTAATGCTTCTTTTAACACTTTCAGATTGTTTTCCATAATAGAAAAATAATCTCCCTGCTTCTCACCAACCCCCGGTCCTTCTAACGGATTTAAAATTTCCGTCTGCACTCCTGTTTCCTCTGCAATGATCTCCGCCGTTTTTGAACTTGACAAAACTTCAAAGAAAATGGTTGTCACATCTTTCTCCTGAATAAAATGAATTACCTCCTCCATTTGTTTTGGTGATGGTTCTTCTTCCGGAGAAATTCCGGTAATTCCAACTTGCAAAAGCCCATAGGCATTGCAAAGATAGCCAAAGGCTTCATGATAAACAACGATTTCTTTTTTCTCACATTTAGAAATAATTTCTTCAAACTGTCTATCTAACTCCTCCAACCTGTCGACACAAGTTTCATAATTTTTTTCATAGTACTCACTATTATCAGGATCTACCTTTAAAAAACCTTCTTTTATCTGTTCAAGCTCTAACTTAGCATTCATTGGATCAAGCCACACATGTGGGTCTGATACGCCCTCTTCTTTTAGCTTATCTACAGTTTTTGATGCCTCAACCACTTCCAGCTTATTAGTTTCTACAGATGTTAATACATCTTCTGCCCAATATTCCATTTCTTCTCCGCTGTAAATAAACATATCCGCCATTTCCAATTTCTGAATATCTTTTGTAGAAGGCTCCCAGTCATGCGGCTCTGTCCCCGCAGGAACCATATTGGTTACTTCTGCCCGGTCTCCGCCAATCTTTTGTGCAAAATCATACATCGGAAAGAAGCTTGCCATAACTTGTATTTTATCTGTTTCTTCTTTAGGCACTTGTTCCTTTTTCTCCTTAGTACATCCTGTCAATATGAGTGCTGCCAACATTGCCACTATTACACTTCTTCCTGCTCTCTTCATTTTTCTGTCTCCTTTTTGCCACATATTGATCGCTCCTAATCTGTTCATCCCTATTTAGTTTTTCTGACTTTTGCGACACTCTTCGCAATATCCGTAGAAAATCGTGTTCTGTTCATCCAGTTGAAAATGATGATCGCTCAACACATGCTCGGCAAATTCTGACATACATCCGCATTTCAACGGAATTACTTCACCACACTCCAGACAAACAAGCCGACCATAACGATCCGTATTGTTCTTTCCAATATAGCAGTAACGTGCCGGCTGCCCTGCCACAGAAGGAATTTTCAAAACGCTCCCTTCCAATGAAAATCGTTCCAGAGCACGATACATCGTTGTCTGTCCTACATGAAGGTCTTCATTCCTTAAATCCTGCATCAAATCTTCTATGCTTTTAAAGCAATTTTTATATTTCTCCAGACATTGCAAAATATCTTTCTGTTGTTTTGTGCGATAGTTTCCTCGAATCATCTTTTGTTCTCCTATTGAATATGAAATTCATTTTCATATTATAAACTTCTCTCTGAAGATGTCAAGAGGTAAAAAACAGCTCCGGAACTTTTAAAGCACCGAAGCATTCTTTGACTTTATTCTACTTTTATCATTCGGTATCCAACACCAATATGTGTCTGGATATATTGAGGAGAATTTTCCCCCTTTTCAATTTTTTTCCTGAGTGTTGCCATAAACACCCTGAGCGACGCTACATCATTTTCCCAACTGCTTCCCCATACATGCTGAGTAATAAACGTATGCGTCAAAACTTTTCCTACATTTCTCGAAAGCAGACAAAGCAATTTATACTCTATTGGTGTTAAATGCAGCTCTTCTTCTCCTAAAAAAGCGCATCCTGCCGCATAGTCTATTCGAAGTGCTCCATTTATAAAAACGGAGGATTCCACTGCCGTCTCATTATGCATCATAGTAAGTCTCCTCTGTGTCACACGAAGCCTTGCGAGGAGCTCTTCAACAGAAAATGGTTTTGTTAAATAATCATCTGCCCCGGCATCAAGCGCATCGATTTTATCTGTATCTTCACTTCGTGCACTAATAACAATGATTGGCATATTAGACCATGTTCGAATCTTTCGAATGACTTCTACGCCATCAATATCCGGTAAGCCCAAATCCAGAAGTACAATATCAGGATTATGAGAAGAAGCATCCAAAATTGCTGTTTCTCCATTCCCCGCAGTTATATAACGGTATTCATGTGCCTTTAATGTTGTGGTAATAAGATTTTTCACTGATGCATCATCTTCCACAACCAAAATTAATGGTTTATTCATTTCACTGCCTCCATGATTCATTTCTTCTCTATTCAGGAAGTTTAATTTCTTCTACTGGTAATGTAAAGGTAAAAATTGTTCCATGAGGCAAATTATCTTCTACACAAATAGTCCCCCCATGTGCATTTACAATCGATTTGCACAGCGATAATCCAAGACCTAAACTTCGCCGGCTGTCTACAATCTGATTCGCTCCACTATAAAACATATCAAAAATCTGTTTTTTATTTTCATCCGAAATCCCCGGACCATCATCTGAAATAGAGATGACTGCCCAATCCTCATTTCTCATTGTTCTAATAGAAATATGTGAACCTTTCGGCGTATATTTAATTGCATTATCCACAATATTAATCAAAACCTGAACAATCAGTCTCGCATCCATCTTTGCAAGCAGAAGATCATCTTCATTTTCTACAGAAATAGTATGTTCTGTGCGAAGACGATTGATATGTCTTAATGCTTCTTGCACAACTTCATCCACAAGTTCTGCTGAAATATGCAAGTTGAGTCTCCCTTCCTCTAATCTAGTAACAGAAAGAAGATTTTCTACAAGATTAATCAACCACATTGCATCATCATAAATATCCTGATAAAGATTCTGTTTTGTTTCATTGTCAAAAGATTTTCCATTAGACATCAAATTACTGGCATTTCCTGAAATGGATGTAAGCGGTGTACGAAGGTCATGCGATATCGCTCTTAAAAGATCGGCCCGAAGCTGTTCATTTTTTGCCAAAATTGCAGCTTCCTCTTTCTCTCTCGCATTTTTCTCATTTTCAAGAGCTAACGCACATTCCCCGAGAATCGACAACAAAATATTTCTCTCAAATTCCTCCAATGGCTGCTCTCCAATCGCAATCCCAATTACACCATAAACAGCATCACTAACACGTACTGCAAGATACAGACATTTTGCCTCACCATATGTCTTCGTTGTTGCGCCGGCATGTCTATTATTATGAAATGCACACACTGCCACCGAACGTTCTTTTTGATACTCTTGAAATCTCTCCTCACAATTTTCAGCCTCTGCCGGAAAAAACACTGCTTCTCCCAACGATTTCTCTTTTACTTGATATACAATAATATCGCGGTTTAAAAGCTTGACAATTTGATTCGCTGTGCCAGAGATAATTTCTTCACGATTTCTTGCCTGCTGTAAAAGCTGATTGGTATCGAGCAGAACCTTCATTCGAAATGCTGCTCTCCCAGACTGTTTTGCACTATCCTTTAACTTTGTTGCCAATGTTCCTGTTAACAGCGCTGCTGCAAACATAATCAGAAATGTCACCGGATATCCTTGTTCATATGCATGCAGCGTAAATTTCGGATAGGTGAACAGAAAATTGAAAATCAATACACTAACAATAGATGCAGCAAGACTGTATACACGATTAACGGTTACAACTGAAATAATCAATACTGCAAATACATATACCGTAATAATATTTGCCTCTGCAAATCCGAGTTGTTCAAATAAAAATCCCACACAGCTTGCAGCTGCAAGAATACCAATACTTTTCATAATGTCTGCTGCCGAAAACATTAGGCTTCTTTTCATTTTTTCCTTTTTTTCTTCATCCATGCACCCTTGCCTCCTGCTTTATTACTAGCTACTATACTCCATCATTCTTCTTTTTTCCAGTTTTCTTCAAGAAACTGATCCAACTTTCGCATTTGAAGCCAGCCATATAAACCGTATACTGCCAGTACGCAAGTAAGCATTATCTCTTTCACCGAACTCACCTCTTATATATGAAAACACTTTTGAATATTTTTTACATTTCCAAGTACAAGCATAGTACTATGCTCTGGAACTTTCGTTGTAGATTTGATATTCATGTCCATTTTTCCTTCATGTTTAAATGCCATGATATTAATATTATGTTTATTTCTAATATCCAACTGCCCTACTGTTTTTCCGATCCATTTCATAGGTATTGTGAGTTCAAAAATTGCATGCTCTGAGTCTAATTCAACATAATCAAGAATATGATCTGCCGTATATCGAATTGCTGTCCATGCTGCCAGCTGCTTTTCCGGATACACCACTTCATCCGCACCATTTTTCAAAAGAAACTTTGCATGTACATCTCTGGCAGCGCGGGCAACTACTTTACTTGCACCAAGTTCTTTTAACAACGAAGTTGTTTCCAGTGAACTCTGGAAATTATCACCAATTGCAACAATGCAAAGATCAAAATTTCTAACCCCCAGTGATTCTATAAATTCTTCATCGGTACTGTCTCCAATCTGTGCATTCGTAACGTATGGAAGTACTGCATTTACGCGTTTTTCCTCTATATCAACTGCCATGACCTGATGATGAAGCTCATCCAGTTTCATAGCAATATGACGTCCATACCTTCCTAACCCAATTAATAATACTGATTTCATCATAACGGATGACTCCTCCTTCTATCCTACTGTAATTTTTTCCTGTGGAAGTCTTGCATTTCCGCTTCTTTTTTCTGCCAAAGCAGCAAAAATAAGTGTCAAACCTCCCACTCTTCCAAAAAACATTAATCCAATCAAAATTGCATGTGAAATTCCGCTAAGCTCTTGCGTTATTCCTAAAGATAAACCAACGGTTCCAATTGCTGAACTTGTTTCAAACAATGCTTCCAGAAGTGGTATGCCATCAATAGAACTAATCATCATTCCCCCTCCAAGAAACAACACAAGATACATCATCATAATCGTCGATGCATTTTTTAATGAATCTTCCTGAATTCTTCTCCCAAAAAAGTGAGCATACTCCTTTTTACGGAACACTGATACTGCTGATGCAAATAGCACTGCTGCTGTTGTCGTCTTCATTCCTCCGGCTGTTGAACCCGGAGATCCTCCTACAAGCATCAAAAGAATCATCACTAAAATACCCGTCTCGCTAAGTCTTGTTAAATCGGTTGTATTAAATCCTGCCGTACGAGGAGTTACCGATTGAAATAAAGAATTCCATATGCGCTCTTTCATTGACATATCTGCAAATTCACAAAAGAAAAAATAGATTGCCGGAATAAAAATTAAACCAGCCGTTACTGACAAAATGACTTTACTTTGCATCCGGTATTTCTTTATATGCCATTTATTTTTCTGAATATCTGCCCATGTTAGAAATCCAATCCCCCCAATAATAATCAATGACATAATCGTAAGATTCACTATCGGCTGTATACTATAAGATGTCAGCGAAGAAAATGGTTCCCTCACTCCCAGCAAATCAAATCCCGCATTACAAAATGCTGAAATAGAATGAAAGACTCCGTACCAGATTCCTTTTTTCAATCCAAAATCTCTGCAAAAAACTGTAGAAAGAAGCGCTGCCCCAATAACTTCAATCAAAATACTCGTCTTCAAAATAAATTTAGTCATACGGACAATTCCACCGACCTGGTGTGCGGAAATTGCTTCCTGCATGACACTTCTTTGCATCAGACCAATCTTACGTCCGGAAATTGTTGCGATTGCAACTGCAACTGTAACAACTCCCATTCCACCAATTTGAATCAACATCAATATGACTCCCTGTCCAAACACAGACCAATAGGATGCTGTATCGTAAATAATAAGCCCCGTAACACATACTGCAGATGTCGCAGTAAATAACGCATCGCCAAAAGGCGCTCCCTCTCCATTCTGTGTCGCCATCGGAAGCGTCAAAAGAAAACTTCCTAATAAAATAACACCCATAAATCCCAAACTGATAATTTGAAAAGATGTGATATGCTTCTTCCTGTTTTTCCAACGCATGTGAATTCTCTGCCTCTTCTTTATATGTTCTTTATAGTTCCTATAGCATAGCGCAAACAATATAAAGTCGGTATAAGTAAAATATCATTTCATATTAAGATTGTATAAAGATTTCATCGACTCAAACGTAATGGCATCGCCACTTAAAAAGAAGAGACACAACTTTTGTCATGTCTCTTCTTTCTATCACATATCATCTTATTCTTCTCTTATCAGATATTCCATTTCGTGCCAAGTCACATTTCCAAGTACCGATGCCGAGATTTTGCAATACGCAAATCCCATCCGCTCATACATCCCGATCTTCCCTTCCAGGCAAGTCAAAACCAACCGTTTTCTGCCGCGTTCTCTTTCAGACACAATATAGCGCTCCATGAGTTCTCGCGCCAGTCCCTGTCCGCGATGCTTTGGCAGCACATCGAGTCCGAGCAGCATTACCGTTGTTCCAACTGGGTTATGAAGTTTGGGATTTTTGAAAAACTCATCCCGAAATGCTGTCTCATTTGTTGCAAGACCACTCAAAAATCCTGCAATCTTTCCTGTCTCACGGTCAACCGCCACAAGGCACATATTTGGCTCCGCTTCCATTCGGCAAATCATATCCTGATCAGAACATGCCTCATTAGGAGGAAAGCAGATTTTTTCTATCACTGCTGTCTGATCTGCTTCCTCCGGACGGATATAACGAAATTCATATTTCTTTGCAAGCGCTTCCTGCTGTGCTCTTTTTTTTGTTTGCTTTTAATTCTTCCATAGTTATCATTCTCATTTCCTCTGTAAGATTCGTTAGTTCTTTGCGATTAATTATAACACTAATCATCATCTATTTTCGAGGTTTCAAACATTTCAGAGAAATTTTATTGATTTTATCCCATAATCATGTATAATGAACTTGAGATTGTGAAATAATTCACTTTCTTTATTCCAAATAATGCCTGCATTGGCAGGTGGTTATCCTATTTATTATATTTATATTTTTTAGAAAAGAGGTAACATACGATGGCAGAAATCAATTTAAGTAAATACGGGATCACAGGAACCCCGGAAATCGTACACAATCCTTCTTACGAAATGTTATTCGAAGAAGAAACAAAGGCAGATCTGACAGGATTTGAAAAAGGTCAGGAGAGTGAGCTTGGCGCAGTCAATGTTATGACTGGTGTTTACACAGGACGTTCCCCAAAAGATAAATTCATCGTTATGGATGAGAATTCTAAAGATACTGTATGGTGGACTTCTGACGAGTACAAGAATGATAACCACCCGGCTTCTGAAGAAACATGGAAAGCTGTAAAAGAAATCGCTTTAAAAGAACTCTCTGACAAGAGACTTTTTGTAGTAGATGCATTCTGCGGCGCTAACAAAGATACTCGCATGGCTATCCGTTTTATTATGGAAGTTGCTTGGCAGGCACACTTTGTTAAAAATATGTTTATCGAACCAACTGCAGAAGAACTTGAGAACTTTGAGCCAGACTTTATCGTATACAATGCTTCTAAAGCAAAAGTAGAAAATTACAAAGAACTTGGACTGAACTCTGAAACAGCAGCAATGTTCAACATCACAAGCCGCGAGCAGGTTATCGTAAATACATGGTACGGCGGAGAAATGAAAAAAGGTATGTTCTCTATGATGAACTATTACCTCCCATTAAAAGGAATTGCTTCTATGCACTGCTCTGCAAACACAGACCTGAACGGCGAAAACACAGCAATCTTCTTTGGTCTGTCAGGAACAGGTAAGACAACATTATCTACAGATCCGAAACGTCTTCTGATCGGTGATGATGAGCATGGTTGGGACGACAACGGAATCTTTAACTTTGAAGGCGGATGCTACGCAAAAGTTATTAACCTTGATAAAGAATCTGAGCCGGATATTTATAACGCAATTAAGAGAAATGCTCTTCTTGAAAATGTAACATTAGACGAAAATGGTAAGATTGACTTTGATGATAAGAGCGTAACTGAAAATACTCGTGTATCTTATCCGATCGACCATATTGAAAAAATCGTTCGTCCGGTTTCCGCAGCTCCGGCAGCGAAAAATGTAATCTTCCTGTCTGCAGATGCATTCGGAGTACTTCCTCCGGTATCTGTGCTGACACCAGAACAGACAGAATACTACTTCCTGTCTGGATTTACAGCAAAACTTGCAGGTACAGAGCGTGGAATCACAGAGCCGACTCCTACATTCTCTGCTTGTTTCGGTCAGGCATTCCTGGAACTGCACCCGACAAAATATGCTGAAGAACTTGTTAAGAGAATGGAAGCAAATGGTGCAAAAGCTTATCTTGTAAATACAGGATGGAATGGAACAGGAAAACGTATCTCTATCAAAGATACTCGTGGAATCATCGATGCAATCTTAAACGGAGATATTAAAAACGCACCGACAAAGACAATCCCTTACTTCAACTTTGAAGTTCCGACAGAGCTTCCGGGCGTTGACCCTGCAATCTTAGATCCACGCGATACTTATGCAAATGCAGCCAAGTGGGATGAAAAAGCAAAAGATCTTGCACAGAGATTCGTGAAGAACTTTGCAAAATACGAAGGAAACGAAGCTGGTAAAGCATTAGTTTCTGCAGGACCACAGTTATAAAAATGCAATCATAAATCTATAAAATTTAAGAGCAGCCGTTTTATGATCTTCAAATCACAAAACGGCTGCTCTTTCTTTCATTACACTGCTCTTCTTTTATCTTTTGTTACTTGTACTCTTACTGACATTTATACTTTACGGAAATCACATACATCCACAACAAACACAGTCGCTCCACCAACTTCTGCCTTGATCGGAACATAAGAGTAGTTCATCATTGGAACACCACCCGGCATATATGGCATCGCAATTTCAATTTCAGAACGCTTTGCACATTCTTCTTTCAGAATATCCATAACTGCTTCCACGTTCTCATCATCAATACCGATCATCAGTGTTGTATTTCCGCTTCTTAAGAATCCACCCGTACTCATAAGCTTTGTTACACTGAATCTATTCTCGTTCAATTTCTTGACTGCCTTTCCGGCATCTTCATCCCTAATTACTGCAAAAATCAGTTTCATAGCTGTCACTCCTTCCGGTTCTCCTGCCATGTGATAACGGCAGCGAGTAAATGCATTTCGCATTGATATTTATTCGTATTATAGCACAATTTTTATAAAATTTACACTTATTTATCCGTATAATTTATCTTCTTTGTCAAAAATTCCAAAGCCACAGCTATACCCCCGGCTGTCATCTAGTACAAACTCTGTATCTCACGAAATCCACTCAGATTTCCCGGCATTTCAAAGATGAATGAACAAGCAATGAGAAATACGCCTGCGATTCCAATCAGAATACCAATAAATATAAGGAGCAATACCGGTTTTACCTGATTCTTTGTGAAAAGACCTTCGGTATACCCATGCACACTTCGTTTCAGGCAATATCTTCCAATATAAAATACAAGTGGGGCTCCTGACGCCATTAGAAAATAGATTCCGACTGACGCCATTGGAATCTGCATACTCTCTTCCATGACTGCATCAATACCACCCATTGCCTCGTATGTACTGCTAAGCGCTCCCATCATAAGTACTGGGAGAAGGTTATTAACAAAATGAAGAAATCCGGAATAGACAAGATTATCCGTCTCCAACACGATATACGTCATGACCATTCCAAGCACTGACGTTGGTAATAACTTCCAGATACTTCCGTGAAATGCTCCGAAAATCACACCAACAAGAAGGATCACAAGCCATTTCTGCCGGATTCCCTGCAGGCTGTGCAGGAATACACCTCGAAAAACTGCTTCCTCACAGATTGCCGGTGATACTGCAACGATTGCAGCTGCAATCAGCATTGGCGTATTCAAGATCGCCTCACTAAGCCTCGCGCCCGCTCCCGTTACTTCTTCCGGAAAGAAATAGGCAAGAAGCATTGTCAGCGCCATTACACATACATACGTTGCTCCCCAGATTAATAATGTTCCCAACAGCCCAAGAGCTTTCGGTCGATGTATCGGGAATACTTCTTTTAAATCAGCTCTGGCTGCCAGTACCGTTACCACTGCGACTGCCAGTATCATCAATTCTCCCAGGAGTGAACCGTAAATTCCAAGTCCTGCGCCGAATATCGGCGCAATTCCAAAAATAACCGCCGCACTGAGCACAAGTACAATAATGCCATGATATCCTTTTAAGTGTCTATACTTCATATAATGTCTCCTTTCGTTTCTGGTTTCATAATATCGAATCATCCATCTTCTTTACACAAGAATGATAAAAAACTCTTTTTCTTCTATATTAACTTTCTAAAACTTCTTTTTCAAGTAAAAGAAGTATGCTATATTAATCTTATGAATAATTTCATGGAGGATAATATAATGAACTTTCTAAGTATTTTTGATGTCATTGGCCCGAATATGATCGGTCCATCCAGCTCACATACAGCCGGAGCCTGTGCCATTGGTCTTCTAGCAAGAAAAATGCTTGCCCAGGAAGTAAAAAAAGTAACCTTTACACTTTATGGTTCTTTTTCTAAAACATACCATGGACATGGAACAGACCGTGCACTTCTTGGCGGTATTCTTGGCTTCTCTACAGATGATGAACGAATTCGTGATGCATTTGAACTTGCAAAAGAATGGGGCGTTGAATACGAATTTATCATTGATGAGGAAACGGTTATGAACCATCCAAATACAGCGGATATCGATCTTATCGGTACAGAAGGCCACACCCTTTCTATCCGCGGAGAATCCATTGGAGGCGGTAAGATCCGTATTGCCCGTATCAACAATATTGATGTGGAATTTACCGGCGAATACAGTACTCTCATTGTTCAGCAGATTGATAAACCAGGTGTTGTCGCACATATTACTCAATGTCTTGCAGAGGAGAATGTAAATATTGCATTTATGCGCCTCTTCCGCGAAGATAAGGGTGCGAAAGCTTACACAGTTGTGGAGTCTGACGAGCAGATTCCTGCTGCTGTTCTTGACCGAATTAAAACAAATCAGCACGTAACAGAGCTTATGCTCGTGCAGATGTAGGAGGAATAGATTATGGACTTTTTATCAGGACAGGAATTGCTGGAAATGTGCCGCAAAGAGCAAATTCCGATTTCTTATGCGATGCGGCGCCGTGAGATGACATGCGGTTCTCTTACAAACGAAGAAATCACAGAAAAATTAGACACGGTACTGAAGATTATGCAAAATTCAGCTACTGAACCAATCAAGCATCCTCGCAAATCAATTGGAGGACTTCTTGGCGGTGAAGCAAAAAAAGTAAATGAGCAAAGAGAAGCAGGCAAAAACATTTGTGGTCCTACACTCTCCAGAGCGATCGCCTACAGCATGGCTGTTCTTGAAGTGAATGCCACAATGGGTCTGATTGTTGCAGCCCCGACTGCCGGTTCTTCCGGAGTACTTCCGGGCGTGCTTTTAGCGCTGAAAGAAACTCATGAGTTATCTGACGAAGCAATTCACAATGGTCTTCTTAATGCCAGTGCTCTTGGATATATCTTAATGAGAAATGCATCTGTATCCGGTGCGGAGGCCGGATGTCAGGCTGAAGTTGGTGCCGCTTCCGCAATGGCTGCTTCTGCTGCCGTTGAAATCCTTGGCGGAACTCCGGATATGTGTATGCAGGCAGCCTGCTTTGCACTGTCTAATTTACTCGGACTTGTCTGTGATCCAATTGCCGGACTTGTGGAATCTCCTTGTCAGGGCCGAAATGCGATCGGTGTTGCTAATGCTCTTACTTGTGCTGAACTCGCACTTGCAGGTGTTACACAGCCAATCCCGTTTGATGAAATGGCAGAAGCTATGTATCGTGTCGGCAAAAGCCTCCCATTTGAGCTGCGCGAAACAGCTATGGGCGGATGCGCCGGAACACCAACGGGTTGTCAGCTTGGCTGTCAGATCTGCGGAAAATAAATTCATTTCCAGACAGATCATCTTTACAAAATCATTAAATAAAAAACACGCTGCCTCCGTAAAAAATTTTTTCGGAGACAGCGCATTTTTATGATTCCACGTCCAAAAACCATGTATTTTCATGTTCCCGCTTTTCGATCTGAATCAACACAAAACTGATCACAGCCATGATACTCTGTGTTACCGGCACAGAATACCAGACACCATAGAGTCCGAATACCGGACCGAGAATACACAAAATCAAAAGTGTCATCAAAACCGGTTCGCCGTAAATTAAAAGATACGCGTACTTATTCTTCTTAATCGCATAAAAATATGCAGTTGTTACTCTTGTGTACGCAAAAAATAAAAGTCCTGCCAGAAAAATCGGAAGTACAACCCCGACCTCAGCCCCAACGGAAACTGATACACCAAAAAATACCGGAAATACATTCCTGCACAGATACATCCATGCAATGCAGAATACTGCCAAAACTATTGAAAATGCATACGTCATAAACCGAATCTGTTTCAGTTCTTTTCTTTTCTTTAGGCCTTCATAGAAGCTGATAAGCGGCTGTGCACCGTCGCCCACTCCCTGCAGTAAAAGCTGCGCGACACAGACAACATAACTGATGACTGCATAGCAGGCTGTCGCTGCCACTCCCCCATAGACCATTGCCCCTTTATTCAAAATAACAATAATTAAATTCGGTGACAACGTCAATCCAAACGGAGAAATTCCCACAAGGAAAATTTCTTTCAGAACTGTACTCTTTGGCCTGTAATCTGCATAACCGATCAGAAGTTTCTTCCAAACCAGAAAGAAAATACAAGGAAGCATTGTCACAGCCTGCCCTACAATTGTCGCAATAGCAGCGCCGCTCATCCCCCATTTCCAGACACTTACAAATAGCCAGTCCAGCACTACATTCGTTACAAAACCCGCCATCATGGAACCCATTGCATACATAGCCCCTTCATAGTTTCGAATGATTGGAACAAGTCCGGTACTGAACATTTGGAATACGCCTCCGATAATAATAATGCGGATATAAATCTTTGCCATCTCCATCAATTCTCCTTTTGCTCCAAATGCACGAAGAATGATCGGATAAGTCAAAAGCAAAATAGCTGTCAATAAAATACATGTCGCGATAAGCAACATTAAAGTATTTCCTAAATATCTTTTTTCTTTCTCTTTCTCATTTTCTCCCATACTGATCCCAATATGAATCGCACCACTCATTCCGATCCCACTTGCCATCGCCTGGATCAGCGCTGAAATTGGATACGCAATATTAATTGCGGCCAGACCATTGTCTCCAATATTCTGACCTACAAACCAACCATCTACAATTGCATAGATACCGGTAAATGCAAATGCCAGCATTGCCGGAAGCACATTCATAAAAAATTTCTTCCTGATCACATCTTTGTCTTCCCTTCTTTTTCACTGTTGTTTATCCTATCTCACTTCTGTTGCTTCTGTCAATATCTCACTCAAAAACTTAACGCAAACTTAGCATGTCTTCTCTTTTCATTTTATGCTATACTTGTCATACAAAATCGCATCCGCCAAATAAATTCTGCCGGAATACGAAATCAAATATAACGGAGGTACTGTCATGCAGACTTATCACATTTTATTAATCGAAGATGATCTTTCCATCGTAGAAAATCTTACTGCCTATTTAACTGCTGAAGGTTTTTCTGTCATCTCAGCTTCCAGACAGGAGCAGGCGCTATCTCTTCTTGAGACATTTCACCCGGATCTCGTTCTCCTTGATATCACGCTTTCTCAGGGAAATGGATACAGCACTTGCACCGCCATAAAAAAAACTTCACAAATTCCAGTGATCTTTCTTACTGCTCTGACAGACGAATTTTCCGTTGTGACTGGTCTTGAGATGGGCGCTGATGACTATATCTGCAAGCCCTTTCGACCTCGAGAACTTGTTTCCCGAATCCGCACCGTCCTTCGCAGAACCGGAGCAGTTTCTTCTGTCACAGTACTCGGAAGCCTTTCTGTTGATACAGTTCGCGGTACTGTCACAAAGCACTCACAGGAACTCTTTCTTTCTGCATTAGAATACCGTCTTCTTCTTTTCTTTCTTAATAATCGGGGAAAAACACTGACTAGAAATGTTTTGTTGGAAGAAATCTGGGATCTTGCCGGAGATTACGTAAATGACAACACGCTTACAGTATATATCAAACGTCTCCGGGAAAAAATCGAAGATAATCCACAAGAACCAACGATAATCAAAACCATTCGGGGAATCGGCTATCGTCTTGAGATTCCATCTGAAACGTAATCTGGAGGATAATATGTATTTATTACGCAACAAAGAAATAAAAAAGTTTATTTTTCAAATCGTCCTTTTCACACTCTTCGGATGTATGATCGGATTTTTTATCGCGCCTGCCGCTGCTGTTCTTGTTCTTGCTATCAGCTTTTGTTTTAGTCTGTTCTTCTTTCGCTGCCTTTCCAGAGAACACCGGAATATTCGTCTCCTTAGTTCACGGATTGATTCCATTCTCCGCAATGATACTTTTCTCACACCGGAAGAATTTCAGGAAGGAGATCTTGCTATTCTCCAGGACGAAGTTTACAAAATGGCTGTACGCCTGCACGAACAGAGTGAGCAGCTATCTCAAGATCGCACAAAACTTTCCAATGCCTTAGAAGATATCTCTCATCAGATCCGTACTCCGCTTACCTCTCTTTATTTAATGACAGAGCGTCTCAAGCAGCAGCCATTAGATAACGCACAACTTCTTCTCCTGCACCAGATGAACCAAATGCTTGACCGAATCAACTGGCTGATTACTGCTCTTTTAAAAATGTCCAAACTGGAAGCCGGTTCCATCACATATCAATTTACAAACGTAAAAATGAAAGATTTCCTGCAAGAAGCGCTTAATCCAATGGAGATTTCTATGGATTTACGCGGGCAAACTTGCAAAATCTGCTGTGATGACGCCATTTCCTTTTCCTGTGACCGTATCTGGACTTTAGAAGCAATTTCAAATGTGCTGAAAAACAGTCTGGAATACACTCCCGATGGCGGAACACTATCTCTGACAGTTTCTCAAACAGCGCTCTACACAGAACTTTGTATCATCGACTCCGGAACCGGTATCCCAAAAGAAGATCTTCCACATCTGTTTGAACGATTTTACCGCGGTCAAAATGCAGGGCACAATAGTTTTGGGATCGGACTTTCCCTCGCCCGGCTAATACTCTCCAGAGAAAATGCAATCATCACTGCCGGAAATGATTCTAGTGGAGGCGGCAAATTTACTATCCGTTTTTACACTGCAAAAACAATCTAGCCAAATGACGATTTTGTCACTTAAGAGTCATGTACCTGTCACTTCTCTCTGGTATCTTTTTCTTATGAACAAAATAAATTCAGAAAGGAATATTTTATGGAACTTTTACGAGTAGAACAACTGACAAAACAATATGGCAGTGGTGCAAACAAGGTACTGGCGCTCGATCATGTATCCTTTTCCGTTGAAAAAGGAGAGTTCATCGCTATTATTGGCGCTTCCGGATCAGGCAAATCCACTCTCCTGCACCTCATTGGCGGTGTCGATCAGCCTTCCTCCGGCAGTGTCTATATCAATGGCGCCGACCTTTATTCACAAGACGAAGAAGCGCTTGCTATTTTCCGCAGACGACAGGTTGGCCTGATCTATCAATTTTATAATCTGATTCCGGTTCTTACTGTGGAAGAAAATATTACGCTTCCGGTCCTTATGGATCAACAGGAAGTAAATCACGATCGCCTGGAGGAACTTCTCTCCCTCCTTGGTCTGACCGAACGAAGAAACCATCTTCCGAACCAGCTTTCCGGCGGACAACAGCAGCGCGTCTCCATTGGCCGCGCTCTCTTAAATGCACCGTCTATCATTCTCGCCGACGAACCTACAGGTAATCTTGACTCTGAAAACAGCCGCGAAATTATGGAGCTACTTCGCTTCTCCAATAAAAAATACCACCAGACACTCCTTGTCATTACTCATGATGAGCAGATTGCACTACAGGCAGACCGCATCATTGCATTAGAAGACGGACGCATCATTCGAGATGAGGTGATTCGAAAATGAAAAATATTTTCTACCATATTACAAAGAAAACTCTTAAGCAAAACCGTACAAGAACATGGCTCACAATCATTGGCGTTCTTTTATCTACTGCAATGATTACTGCTGTGACTACCTTCGGGGCAAGTTTCCGGCAATTTCTTATTGATTACACGATTCAGCAAGATGGCAACTGGCACGTTTCCATCTCTAATTTGACAGAAAATAACTTAAAGCATATTACAGACAATGATTCTGTTGCCCATACAACAGTGCTAACTTCCATTGGTACTGCTCCGTCAGAAGATTTGGCAGATAGTTTTCCTTCGAATCCTTATTTTTATATTCAAAGTATGCCCGACACAGCATTGGAAGAACTTCCTGTTTCTCTGTCATCCGGCCGGCTCCCTCAAAATGATTCGGAACTTATTGTTCCTGACTATTTATCCCATTACAATAGTGAGCTTTTGGGATTGTCTACCGGAAATTCTTTGACACTGGACATTGATATCGGAAATGACAACACAACTCCTCTTACTGCTGAAATAAAAAAAGATTTTACGATTGTTGGAACTTATTCTCACTTTCCCAACAGCAGCTTTGGCAGCGGCGGACATGAAGTATTCTGTGGTTCTCTTTCGAAATCATTTTCTAAAATACTTTCAGATGCCCGCGTTTCCGATGCGGAAAATGCTTTTTCTGCCTATATTCGTTTTCAACATCCAAAAGACACTTATCAGTTGACAGAAAAACTGATTTCTGAGTTTGAATCAGTGTCCTGGAGCTATCACGCAAGCCTGCTGCGTTGGTATGGTGTTAGCGATCACAGCCATTTGTTCCCAATCTTGATTGGACTTTGTGTTGTATTGGTTCTGCTCATCATGGGCGGTTCCATTCTTTTAATCTACAATGCCTTTTCCATTTCTTTGCGGGAACGCACCGCCCAGTTTGGCCTTCTTTCTTCCATCGGCGCTACGAAAAGCCAGCTCCGTCATTCTGTTTTTTTCGAAGCGTTTATCGTTAGTGGAATCGGGATTCCTCTTGGGCTTATTTTCGGAATCGGTGGAATTGGAGTCACACTTCATTTTATCGGAGAAAGTATTACGATGTGGATTCACGGAACAGCTTACGGAATCCCATTAAAGATTTCAACTGCCCCTATAATTGTTTCTATTGTGACTTCACTTATGACTGTTTTTATTTCTGCATGGGTTCCTTCCAGACGGATTCAATCCCTTTCACCAATGGATGCAGTGCAATCAAGATCAGATATTGTTCTACGTCCTGCTGATGTACGAGTCTCTCGGCTAACTCTGCATCTGTTTCATACAGAAGGCATGCTGGCTCAAAAATATTATCGGTGTGACCGGCGCAAATACCGCACAACGATTCTGTCGCTCTCTATGAGTATGGTTCTTTTCGTGTCCGCCACTCTATTTACCGACTACCTTATAAATACCGGCACATTCGTACTGACTGCCCCGGAATGGGAATTGGAATGCAACCTGTTTCATTCTCCGACTGACGATACGATCCGGCAATTTAAACAGATACTGAATGAAGACAATACTATCAAAGAAATAAAAGAATTTCGCTCTCTGCGTCCATGTGTTCCGATTCCTGCTGATCTGATTTCAAAAGAAGCAGCCAATTACTTTGGACTTCATTCTTCCGCAGATCAACAGTTTTATTATTTAAGTGCAAGTCTCTATGTGTTTCCGGACAATGTATTTTCCGACTACGCGAAAGAACACGGGATTACCCCGGACACCTATCTGGAAGCCGACAGTCTCCAGTGTATTTATACAAGCAACATACGACTTTTTAATCCCGAAACAGATCGCTATGAGGACTGTGAACCAATTCGCTTTCCGAAAAACAGTGAACTAACGCTTGGCACCTTGACAATTCCTTCCGAATCCGAAGCTGATTCACTGCCTCATCTGACAGATATCGCTTCCCTGAAGCTAACGGATCAGGTAGGGCAGCTCCCGGATGCACTTTCCGGATATGAAGAACCTCTTTCTCTCATTCTTCCGGAAAGTTTGTATCGCAAATATATAGATATACTAGAGCCGTTTTTCCCAAGCTATACTTTCTTATTAAAATGTCCTGAATTCAAAACAACTTACTGGAATTTGAAAAAAGCGCTGCAGGATACCGCTTTAAACACGCAGGCAGACATTGCGAATCTCGCCAAAGAGTATGAAACGGACCGCAATCTTTTGACCGCGATCCGTGTTCTCACTTATGGATTCCTTATATTGATTTCGCTCATTTCCATCGCGAATGTATTCCACACGGTTTCGACGAATCTCATGCTTCGCCGTCGGGAATTCGCTATGCTCCGCTCCATTGGCATGACTCCGTCATCTTTTCAGAAGATGCTGAATTACGAGTGTCTGATCTATGGTCTTCGCTCTATCTTTTACGGAGTTCCTGTCTCATTATTCATTAGTTTTATACTTTACCGGATCCTTCGAACCGGAGCTGATATCAGCTATCTCTTTCCCTGGAAAGCAGTTCTGATTTCCACTGCCGGTATTTTCTTCATCGTATTTCTCTCGATGTTCTATACTGCCGGCAAATTAAAAAAGCAAAACATTATCCAGGAATTATCCTTAACGTAAAACAATCTGGTTTAGTACCTTCCCAATCGGCTCCTTGATGCACAGGTCTGCCTGTGCATCTCTCGGAGTCGCATCTTTATTTAGCACTACAAGATATTTCCCATGAAAATAATCTACAAACCCTGCCGCCGGATATACTACAAGAGATGTTCCTCCAATCATCAGCATGTCCGCTGATGAAATCATTTCCACACTCTTTCGCATTACCTGATCATCAAGACTTTCTTCATAGAGCACCACATCCGGTTTGATCAAGCCGCCGCATTTCTCACAGCGAGGAATCCCCTGAGACTGTCACATACGCTCCATCGATAAAATGCATGACAACGCTCACAATAATTTCGGTGAATACTTCCGTGAAGCTCCAGCACTTGCTTGCTTCCTGCCGCCTGATGAAGCCCATCAATGTTCTGTGTAATAACTGCTTTTAGTTTTCCCGCCTGCTCCAGTTCAGCAAGTTTCCTGTGAGCCGCATTTGGTTTTGCATCAAGAAACATCATACGTTCTTTATAAAATTGGTAGAACTCCTCTGTATGACGTACAAAAAATGAATGACTTACAACCTGCTCCGGCGGATAATGATACTCCAATTGATATAAACCGTCACTGCTTCTAAAGTCCGGAATCTGACTCTCGGTTGAAACTCCCGCGCCTCCAAAAAATACAATTCGCTCACTCTCATCAATCATGCGCTGAAGTTCTTCTATCTGTCCCATAAAACGCGCCTCCTTTTATTTCTGATTCTATAGCAGATCTCTGTTTACATCAATACATTTCTGTGATAAAATAAATTTGTTTTGATGATAAAACAAAATTTTGTCAACGCGGTAAACACTGGAGATGAGAGTATGCACAAATTAATAACGAAAACATTTCCTAAACAATTTATAAATTTACAAAGGCTGTCTAACGACAGTCTTTTTTCACGCTTTACTCTGCTAATCCACTAACCAAAAACTATAAGAAAGAAGGTATCACAATGAAACAACATCCTTTTGATCAGCTGAAAAATCTGGTACTCATTTTTGCCGGAAACACACTCTATGCTCTCGGCGTTGTCATGTTCATTCTTCCGGGCGGTATGATTACCGGTGGAACAACCGGTATCGCTCTTACCGTAAACCACTATTTCCATGTGCCAATCTCTGTATTTGTTTTCTGCTTCAACTTAATTATGTTTATTATCGGCGCAGTTGTCCTCGGCAAAAAATTTGCCCTGACTACATTAATCAGTACCTTTTACTATCCATTTATTTTAGGTGTTTTAGAAAACGTACCTGCTCTTGGAAACTTTACAAATGACGTAGCTCTTTCTACAATCTTTGGTGGTCTGATGATCGGTTCTGCCATCGGTATCGTTATCCGTGCAGGCGCTTCCACAGGAGGCATGGACATTCCGCCGCTTGTACTGAATAAAAAATTCGGGATTCCGGTGTCCGTACTTTTGTACGTCTTTGATTCCTCAATCCTCCTTATGCAGATGCTCTTTTCTAATAAGGATCAGATTCTTTACGGTATTTTGCTTGTTATGATCTACACAGTTGTTCTTGATAAGGTTCTGCTCCTTGGCACTACCCAGACTCAGGTCAAAGTCGTAAGCAAAAAATATGCCGAAATTAATCAGGCGATTATTTCTGAACTGGATCGCGGCTCTACTTTAATTTATGGCGAAACCGGTTATCTTCATCAGGAACAGCCTTTAGTGCTTTCTGTTGTTTCTAATCGGGAACTGACACGACTGAACCAGATTGTAATGGGCATTGATCCATCTGCGTTCATGATCATCAGCAAAGTGAATGAAGTAAAAGGACGTGGATTCTCTTCTCAGAAAATATATCAAAAAAAGGAAAGCTAATGCTTTCCCATGATCGTCCGAATTTCCTCCAGAATCTGAGGATCATTCCGGTTATCAATTGTAATTTCCAGTATTTTTACTGCAGGATGGGCTGCGATCTGCGGCCAGCAGCATCCTGCAGTTTTTTGCAGCACTCCCAATATCGGCACCTCTCCATTCAGAAGTTCGTCAACCGCTGCAACAAACTTTTCTGCCTTTTCTTCATGCGGTCCAAGTTCATCCATCACAATAAGTGAACAACTTTTGGCATCTTCCAAAGCCTGGCATCCAATCCGGTCAAAACGTTTCTCCACCATCTCATCTTTCTCTCCACAGAGAAACAAAAAATTTTCTTCCGTTATATGCGGTGCTTCTCCTGCTCTGAGCAAATGCACGGAGTAGTGATTTCCCAAAAGTTCATTCGTGCGAACGGTATAAAATCCTCCCACACTTTTTTCATACGTTCTTAATGCCTTCTGCAAAATTGTGGATTTGCCGATCCGCTTCTCTCCTGTTAAGAATATATGTCTCATCATATGCTTTTCACTCCCTCAGGCTCCAGGTAGTTTGGACGAATTGTTTTCTCTCTTACATCCCATACAATCCTTCCATAGTAATAGTCGATCACTTCTTTGATCTCTCCCTTTTCATTTGCATGACTCAGAAGCCATGTGTGAATTCTTTCAAGCTGTTCTTCCGATGCCTCTTCTTTCGGGAGCATATGTTCCATAGCGGATCTGGCATATTCTTCATCTGCCAGAACAAAATTCTCCTGATGCCGTTTTTCATAGCTTGTCTCCGGATGATATCCCATCAAAAACAGTACATTAAACAGCGAATAAAACGAAGCTCCTATCCACTTTCGCTCCATTTTTCTTCCAAAAAGTTCTTCCATCATCTGCTTCTGCAAGTGATTCTCCCAGCTAATATGAGAAATATTACAGCACCATGCCCTGCTCATTGCTATGGCTTTCCGAAGTCCTTCCAGTCCCCGGACTGCCGGTGTCATAGACATAAATACAAGGTCAAACGCTTCTCGATAATCTTCCCGGTCGATATCTAACTCCTGAAAATCACAGATCCGAAGTTCTGCATTCGTAATCCCTTCACTTTGAAGATATTCGCTGCCATTTTGAACCATATTTTCAGAAATGTCTAACCCTACTACTTGCTCCGCTTTTCGTGCAAATGCTGCTGCAAATCTTCCGGGTCCGCAGCCAATATCTACAATATGACTATTCGCTCCGAGAATTCCCCTCTCCTCTAAAAATCTTACCGCGCTTGCTGCCCGTGCATCTCCTTTCGGATTGCGTTTCTGTTCCTTTTTCCATACATTCGCCCGCTCGTTCCATTTTCCAACAGAAGGCGTCTGCCTGCCTAGTATTTTCGTTTCTTGTAAAGACATAAAATAAGACAGTATTTTTTCTTTTCTTTTTTCTTCATCATAGTCGTTTGATCGTTCCACAATTCTTTTCCCTTCTGTATCTATAAATATTTCGGTGCTTTGACCGGAAGACAGACTTTTCGCACGGTTCCATAACGGTCTGTTACTGTCATCACATCCATCTCAATGCCATATACAGCCTCCAGATTTTCTGGTGTAATCACCTGATTCGGTGCTCCAAACGCTGCTACTTTTCCTTCTTTCATCATAAGCACTTTGCTTCCGACAGATGCAGGATATTCCGGACTGTGCGTTGACATAATGACACAATATCCTTTCCCAGCCAGTTCTTCCACAACCTCCATCAAAAGTTTATGGTTGGCATAATCCAAATTCGCCGCTGGCTCATCCATAACAAAGACTTTCGCCGACTGACAGATTGCCCTCGCAATCAATACAAGCTGACGCTGGCCTCCGCTCAAATCTGTATATTTCTTATTGGCAAGATCAACTGCATTGACCTTTTCAAGCGCATCAAAAGCAGCTTCACGCTCTTTCGCTCCCGGCGTGTCAAAGGCTGAAATATGTGCTGCTTTTCCCATAACTACCACATCCAACACGGTATAAGCAAATACCGGTGTGTGGTACTGCGGTATGTAGGCAATCAGACTGGCGAGCTGCCTCTGAGAAAGATAGCGGATATCCTGCCCGTCAATTCTGATTTGTCCTGCCCGCACCGGCAGAGAACCTAACATCATTCTGAACAGCGTTGTCTTTCCGCAGCCATTCGGTCCGAGGAGACATAAGATTTCTCCGCACGCAGCGCTGCAGCTTACACCTCTTACCACATCTTTTCGCCCATATCCTCCGTATACATTCTCGATTTCCAGCAACATTTATCTTATTGCTCCTTTCGCTTAATGATGAGATAAATAAAAAACGGCGCTCCCATAATACTCGTCACTACGCCAAGCGGAAGCTCCATTGACATTAGTGACCTTGCAATATCGTCCATCAGCACAAGATAAATTCCCCCAAGCATAGCGCTCGCCGGAATCAGTCGTCCATAGTCCACTCCTACAAGTGCTCGTGCCATATGCGGAATCATAAGCCCAACCCAGCCAATCAATCCTCCGAGACAAACCGCCGCTGCACTTAGCAGTGTCGAAGCAAAGATAAAGATAATCCGGTAATATCGAATATTAATCCCAAGACTTTTCGCTTCTTCTTCATCCAGTGTAAGTAAATTAATCCTCCATCGCAGAAGAAAGATAAGTACAAGTCCAATCATCATCGGAACTGCGCTCCACCCAAAGGCATTCAGATCTGTCTTCGTCAGACTTCCCATGAGCCAGAATGTAATTTGCTGCAAAACATCATTTGGATCAGCCACATATTTAATCATCGTTACTCCGGCATTACAAAGTGACATGATCATAGAACCGGTAAGCACAAGGCTCAACGTCTGGGCGTGAGCAGAACGCCTGCTGATTAAGTAAGATGCCGCTACTGCAAGAATCCCTCCGGTAAATGCAGACACCTGAACCCCCCAGTTCGTCATTCCGCTCAAAATAGCAAATGCCGCTCCCAAGCTGGCACCGGAAGAAACGCCAAGAATATCAGGCGAAACTAATGGGTTTCGAAACATTCCCTGATATGCCGCCCCCGCAACTGAAAGCGACGCTCCGATAAACACAGCTGACAAAATCCTCGGTAACCTGATCTTCCAGAAAATGGTAACTGCCTGTGGCAGAATTTCCTGCTCATATCCTATTCCCGAAAGAAATGCCCCCGCTACCTGTGACGGCGACAGCGGATAATATCCAATACCAAAAGACAGTATTGTCACAATCCCAAGACTTAGAAACATCGCCGTCAACATTACACGATAGCGTCTTCGTCTCTGTCTTTCATTTTTCATTTCTACTTGTAGTTCCAGCATCGCTGCACACTCCTCTTAAGTTACACTTGACAAGCACTTTTCCTCATACTATAATGCAGTCAAACCGTTATATTTTTAAAAACAATTCGCTTTTCAAAGTATAGCATACCGCTATTTTTATGTCAATTTATTGTAAGAATAGCATGCTGAAAATGCAAGAACGGTACAAGGAAGGAGAGACATCATATGAAACATACGAAACAGATTCTGGCAGCACTTCTCGCGCTTGTCCTGACATTCAGTACACTTGCAGGCTGTTCCGGAAAGCCTGCAAAAGGCACATCTAATTCAAAAACCGACACTTCAAAACAACAAGAAGCTTCGCAGGATACTTCAAGAGAAATTACCGATATGGCCGGACGTAACGTAACTGTTCCTGCCAAAGTAACATCTGTATTTTCTACCGGCCCTGCTGCCGCAATTTATTTATACACGCTTGTGCCGGATCTGCTGCTTGGATGGAACTATGATCTAAATGAAATAGAAAAAAGTGTCATCCTTGAAAAATATCACACGCTTCCAAATTTCGGTATGGGAGATTCTGTCAACTATGAGGCTGTGATTGCTGCCGGTCCTGATATTGCGATCAATGTCGGAGCGATCAATGATGCCATGATTTCTGACTGTGACAGTCTTTCCGAACAGCTCGGTATCCCAGTCATCGCAGTAGACGGTGATTTAGAAGCAGCTGCCGATGCATATCGTTTTATGGGAGAATTATTTGACGTAAGCGATCAGGCTGAAAAGCTTGCCGCATATGCCGAAAAAACATTCGCGGATATTGACGCTATGGAAATCCCGGCAGATAAAAAAGTCCGCCTCTATTATGGAAACGGAGAAGACTCTCTCGAAACAGCTCCAAAAGGATCTGATCATGCACAGCTGATTGACCTTGTAAAAGCTGAAAATGTTGCCGACTTAGAACTCGGGGACGGTTCCCGTGTCCAGATTTCTGCCGAGCAGCTTCTTGCATGGAATCCAGATGTCATCGCAGTAGTCGGAGAACCAAAAGCCAGCTTGAGCGGACATTCCGCCGCCGATGCAATTTTAAACAATCCGAACCTTGCATCTTTAAAAGCAGTTCAGGAAGGGAAAGTGTATGGAATTCCAAATGCACCATTTAACTGGGTTGACCGCCCAGCCGGTCCTAACCGTATCATTGGTATCCGCTGGTTATCCGGTCTCCTCTATCCGGAATATCTCAACTTTGATGCAGACGATGCTGTGAAAGAATTCTTTAGTCTTTTCTACCATGTAGATCTGACAGAGGAACAGCTTCAGCAGCTTTATAACGGAACGATTGGAACAAAGTAATCTTCCCGCTAAATTTACCCTTTTACAAAATACTCCCCGAAAAGAGCTTCCGCAGTTCTTAGGATTTTATCTGCGCCTCTTTTCGGGGAGTATTTTATTATTATTTTATTTCTCAATGATATTTCCTTTAGCAATATGAGATTCTACAACCTCTTGAATCGTATTCCAGATCTCCTCCGATGTCTCCTGAACTTTTTCGTTTCTTTTATAAATCTGACTCTTATGAACTCCATGCTCGTTCCAGCTTCTTCCTCCTGACGCATCATTTAACAACAGCGGCTGAAAATTATCAAGCAGATGCGCATACTTGGCGTCCGGCGTCTCGTAAGCTTCAAATTCCTCCCAGAGTTCCCGGAAGTCCATACCCTGATCTTCCGGCAGGATTCCAAATATCCTGTCTGCAGCCTTCACTTCTCTCTCTCGCTTGGACTTAGCACCTTCACTGTCATAAGCATACGTATCTCCGGCATCAATTTCTACCAGATCATGGATCAGCACCATTGTCATAACTTTCGCCACATCCACATCCTCTGATACATATTCTTTCAAAAGCACTGCCATCAATGCAATATGCCAGGAATGTTCTGCATCATTCTCCTTGCGTGTGCCGTCTGCCAGATATGTCTGACGGAAAATACTCTTTACTTTATCAATCTCTTTTATAAATGCAATCTGCTTTTGTAATCTCTCGTTCTCTGCCGTCATCTTTTTTCTCCTTTTCCGTATTCCGGGCTTTACATTACTGCATAAGATCTGATTCCTAATACACTATGCCTTATAGCTTCTGAAAAATTCTGACAGCCCTTCCAGCGTCTTCATCAGTACCGGAAGTTCCTCTTCTCCAAGTTTATCAAGCACCGCCTGAGTCATCTGGTGATGAAACTCCTCGTGATGACGGTAAGCCTTCTCTCCCTTCTCAGTCAGACTGACATACACAACTCGTCGGTCTTTCTCGCTTCGTCTCCGGACAACATATTTCTTATTTACAAGACTGTTCATCGCTGTTGTCAATGTCCCGACCGTTACATTCAGCTTTCTCGCAATCGTTGACATATTATTGCCTTCACCTAGTCCAATGGCCTCAATGACATGCATATCATTATTCGTAATATCCTCGAATTCCTTTGTAATGATTGCTTTCTCTTCTAATTCCCATATCTCATTAAACAAATGTACCAGTATATCATTAATCGTCTCATATGCACTCATTTCGCCATCTCCCGCATTGTCTTATCGTTTCTGTAAACCCTTCTCTTATTTCTATTATACGGATTTAGAAAAAAGATTCAATGACTTCTTTTACGGTTTCTATTCGTGTGGCTTTCCAGGCTTTGGCACCACAAAAGAGCAGTCCCTCATCTGTCTCTCCTTTCACAGCATGGATTAATGCATCTGTGATACAGTACGGAATCTGCTGTGGCTGACACCCGTGAAGACATCCGTGACAACTGTGGGAAATTTTTTCGCCGGCAATGACTCTTTTCATAAATGGATTTAGAATTGCCCTTCCCGGCATCCCCACCGGACTTTTTACAATCGCAATATCTTCTTTTCCTGCTTTCAGATAAGCCTCCTTATATCGTTGATCTGCATCGCATTCCTCTGTTGTCACAAAGCGGGTTGCTACTTGAATCGCATCTGCACCGAGTTCGAAAACACTATCTGCTTTTTCTTTCGTATCAATTCCACCGCCTACCGCTGTCATAATCCGGCATCCCGACACTTCTTCATAGCTTTTTACCGCATCCAGGATTTTTCGGATCTCATTTCTATAATCTTCCTGCTCCAGCTCTCTAAGCTGTGCTTCAGAAAATCCAAGATGCCCTCCTGCCTGCGGACCTTCTATGATCAGAAGTTCCGGAACAACATGATGTTTTTTCCACCAGTACTTCAAAATGACCTTTGCCGCTTTCTCCGTTGATACAATCGGGGCAAGCATTGTTTTGTTCTCTGTCTCCTTCACCCACGCCGGAAGCTCTGTCGGGAGACCTGCTCCGGATACAATCAGATCCGCTCCAAGCTGAACTGCCTTTTTCACATAGGCTTCGCAGTGATTCATCGCCACCATAATATTAAATCCAATGATCCCATCCGGTGCTGTCGCCCTTGCCTTTTCATATTCCTTTTCCATGGCTCTGAGATTTGCTTCCAACGGATTGCTGTCGAAATCTGGTTCCCGAAATCCAATCTGCGCCGCAGAAATAATTCCTACACCGCCTTCTCTCGCAACAGCTCCGGCAAGCCCTCCGAGGCTGATTCCGATTCCCATTCCTCCTTGAAGAAGGGGATATTTCACTGACCGTTCTCCAAGTTTCCACGGTTGTCCTCTGTTCATACACTTACCTCCGCTGTTAAAACTTTCGAAATCTCTCATATCTCTGTTCTAAAAGTTTCTCTACATCCAAATTGCTATATTTCACAAGAAATTTATTCATTTCTTCTCTTAATGTCTCGCAAACCAGTTCTACATTTTCTCCTGACAATACTTCCGGCTCGTCAATGATTTGTTCAATCATTCCCATCTCTTTTAGATCTTCTGCCGTAAGCTTCATCACTTTAGCAGCCTCTTTCGCCCGTTTACTGTCTTTCCACAAAATTGCTGCAAAACCTTCCGGTGATAAGATAGAATATACTGCATTTTCCAGCATCCATACTTCATCGCCGGACGCAAGCGCAAGCGCCCCACCGCTTCCGCCTTCTCCGGTCACAATTGTCAGAACCGGTACTTTCAATCCTGCCATTTCAAACAGATTTCTGGCAATTGCTTCTCCCTGTCCACGTTCTTCTGCTTCAATGCCGCAAAAGGCGCCTGGTGTATCTACAAAACAAATAACCGGACGGCCGAATTTTTCTGCCTGCTTCATCATTCGAAGCGCTTTCCGATAGCCTTCCGGTGATGCCATGCCAAAATTATGTGCAATATTTTCTTTTGTTGAATTTCCCTTTTCCTGGGCAATTACTGTTACCGGTCTTCCTTCAAAAGAAGCAATTCCTGCCAAAATCGCCTTATCATCGCCAAAATAACGATCCCCATGCATCTCGACAAAATCAGTGAATAGACTGCGAATATACACAGAACCTGACGGGCGATCCTTTGCTCTGGACGCAAGCACCTTTTCCCACGGTGTTTTTTTGCCGGAGTGCAAAACCGTTATTTTTTCCTCTTCCGGCATTGCAATTATTTCTCCTGTTTTCTTTTCGGACAGGGCTTTGTGCAGTCTC